>CAMFLL010000028.1 GCA_945957405.1 uncultured Mycolicibacterium sp.
AGAAACGTCTTTAAGAATGTATCGGGGGCAGTTTATGCGGCGCGACTCGAACCGCGGCGAGGCGGTGCCGGTTACTGATAAGTAAGTTTCCGGCGTCGCGGACCCTCGCTGGTCAGGCCGCCTGCAGCCGTCGTTTGATGCGGGCCAGCATGGCCGACATACCGCGCAGTCGCAGCGGGCTGATCAAGGCCGCCAGCCCGAGATCGGTGTAGAAATCATCGGGCACCGCCAGGATGTCGTCGGCGGACTGGCCGTCGAGCCCGGTGGCCAGGATCGAGGCGAAACCACGGGTGGTCGGCGCCTCGGGCGGTGCGCTGAAGAACAGCCGGACGTGCGCCCGGTCCGTCGTGTCGACATGCAGGAACAGCGGCGACTGGCATTCCGGGACAGGCTCCATGGCGGCCTCTTCGAGGTCGGCGGGGAGGGCAGGGAGCTCCTGGGCGAATTCCAGGAGCATCTGCAGCTTGTCCTGGCCCTCGACGTCTTTGAAGTCGGAGACGACCTCGGCCAGGGCAGCGGGCATGGTCATGGGGACGGCGCTTCTCCCGGTTCTTCACCCGTTGCGATCGGCACCCGCACGGTGTTACCCCACTCAGTCCAGGATCCGTCGTAGTTGCGGACGTCATCCATGCCGAGCAGGTGGGTCAGCACGAACCAGGTGTGGCTCGAGCGCTCACCGATCCGGCAGTAGGCGATGACCCGCTTGTCGGCGTCCTTGGCGAACTGGTAGATGGTGTCGAGTTCGGCGCGGCTGCGGAATCGCCCTTGCTCATCGGCGGCCTTGGCCCACGGCACCGACACCGCCGACGGGATGTGGCCGCCGCGCAGCGCGCCTTCCTCGGGGTAGTCGGGCATGTGGGTGCGTTCGCCGGTGTACTCCTGTGGTGAGCGCACGTCGATCAGCGTCTCGGTGCCGAGGGTGGCCAGGACGTCGTCTTTGAAGGCCCGGATCGGGGCGTCGTTGCGCTCGACGACCGGGTAGCCGGTGGTGGTCCTCGACGGGACGTCCAGGGTGGTGTCGCGGTGATCGGACACCCACAGATCGCGACCGCCGTTGAGCAGCCGGACATCTTCGTGGCCGAACAGCGTGAAAACCCACAGCGCGTAGGCGGCCCACCAGTTGCTCTTGTCGCCGTAGATCACCACGGTGTCATCGCGTGAGATGCCCTTGCGATTCATCAGCTCGGCGAACTGCGCACCGTTGATGTAGTCCCGCACGGCCGGATCGTTGAGGTCGGTGTGCCAGTCGATCTTGACCGCACCGGGGATGTGGCCGACGTCGTAGAGCAGGACGTCTTCGTCGGACTCGACGATGGCCAGGCCTTTGGTGCCCAGGTGGGCGGAGAGCCAGTCGGCGGTGACCAGTCGTTCGGGGTGGGCGTAGTCCTTCAGCGCGGGGCTCGGATCAGCTGGTAGCGGCACATCAGGAAGCCTACCGGTGTGGGCGGGCAGTCAACGGGGGTTGGCGGCCCAGAGCTCGGGGACGGCGATTCCGACGCGGTGCAGCAGCTCGCGCAACAGCGGCAGGCTCAGCCCGATCACGTTGGACGGGTGGCCCTCGATACGGTCGATGAACCAGCCTCCGAGCCCGTCGAGGGTGAAACCGCCCGCGACCCCGAGCGGTTCTCCGGTGGCAATGTAGGCGTCGAGATCCGATTCTGCCGGTACCGCGAATTGCACTGTGGTACCGGCCGTTTCAACTTCGCAGTGGGTGACCGTGCCATGTGACACCCGCAGCACGGCGTGCCCGGTGAGCAGTGTTCCGGCCCGGCCGGCCATCGATGACCACTGGGTCCGTGCGGCGTCGGCCGTGCCGGGCTTGCCGCACAGCGTGCCGTCGAGCAATAGCATCGAATCGCAGCCGACGACAACGCAATCGACCGCGAGATCGACCGGTAGGGAACCCGCGACGCCGACGGCCTTGGCCTCGGCCAGCGCGGCGACCACGGTGTCCGGCGCCGCACCGGGGTGCGCTGCGATGACGGCGTCCTCGTCGACCCCGGAGACCATCACCAGGGGCTGCAGGCCCGCGTTGCGCAGTACCGAAAGCCGGCCCGCCGAGGCGGACCCCAGGACCAGCCTGGTCATCGGCGCATGTGCGACCGTTCCAGCAATGTGACGCGCTGCCAGCTGAAGATCGGGTAGCGCAGCTTGTCCACCGGGTGGCCCCACGGGTTGAGCTCCTGCGGGCCCGGCTCGGCGTGCCCGCCGCCGGCTGCCGCGAGAACCGTTGCCAGCGCGGCGATCTCGTCGTCGCTCGGGTTTCCCTTGAGCACCTGGATCTCGGGAACCGCAGGTGGCGGATCGTCGATCGTCAGATCACGCGGGTCGCTGACCTCGGTGATGTCGGCGTCATGGTTCATCTCAGGACTCCGTTTCTGTCAGCGAGCACTACAGCGGGATGTTGCCGTGCTTCTTGGGCGGAGTCTGGACGATCTTGCGCTCGAGCAGACGCAGCGCCGTGGCGATGTAGCCGCGGGTGTGCGACGGCGGGATCACGGCGTCGACGTACCCGCGCTCGGCGGCCACGTAGGGATTGACCAGGGTGTCCTCGTAATCCTGCTGCAGTTCCAGGCGCAGCGCATCGACATCCTGGCCGTCGTTGGCCGCCTGCTTGAGCTGCTGGCGGTAGACGAAGCCGACCGCGCCCGAGGCGCCCATGACGGCGATCTGCGCCGTCGGCCAGGCGACGTTGACGTCGCAGCCCATGTCCTTTGAGCCCATGACGCAATACGCGCCGCCGTAGGCCTTACGGGTGATGACGGTGATCTTGGCGACCGTGGCCTCGCCGTAGGCGTAGAGCAGTTTGGCGCCGCGCCGGATGATGCCGTTGTACTCCTGATCGGTGCCCGGCAGGAAGCCCGGGACGTCGACGAGCATGACGATGGGGATGTTGAAGCAGTCGCAGGTCCGCACAAAGCGGGCGGCCTTCTCGGAGGCGTTGATGTCCAGGCAGCCGGCGAACTGGGTGGGCTGGTTGGCGACGATACCCACCGGCCGGCCGTCGATGCGGCCGAACCCGACGACGATGTTGCCCGCGTAACCCGCCTGGATCTCCAGGAATTCGTCATCGTCGAGGATGCGGGTGATGACCTCGTGGATGTCGTAAGGCTGGTTGGGCGAGTCCGGGATCAGGGTGTCGAGTTCGAGGTCCTCATCGGTGAGGTTGTCCTCGATGGCGCCCGGGTGCGCAGGCGCCGGGTAGCGCGGCGGCTCGGCGTAGTTGTTGGGCGGCAGGTAGCCCAGCAGGTCGCGGACGTAGTCCAGGGCGTCCTGCTCGCCGGAGGCGACGTAGTGCACGGTGCCCGACTTGGCCATGTGGGTGTGCGCGCCGCCCAGTTCCTCCATGGTGACGTCCTCGCCGGTGACGGTCTTGATGACGTCGGGTCCGGTGATGAACATCTGGCTGGTCTGGTCGACCATGATGACGAAGTCGGTCAGCGCGGGGGAGTAGACGTGACCACCGGCTGCGGCCCCCATGATGAGCGAGATCTGGGGGATGACACCCGAGGCCAGGATGTTGTTGCGGAAGATCCGGCTGTACAGACCGAGGGAGACGACACCCTCCTGGATGCGGGCGCCCGCGCCGTCGTTGATGCCGATCAACGGGCGGCCGGTCTTGATGGCCAGCTCCTGGACCTTGACGATCTTCTCGCCGTACACCTCGCCGAGGCTGCCGCCGAAAACCGTGGCGTCCTGGCTGAAGATGCAGACGTCGCGGCCGTCGATGGTGCCGTAGCCGGTGACCACGCCGTCGCCGGTCGGACGGTTCTTCTCCAGGCCGAAGTTGGTGCTGCGGTGTTTGGCCAGCGCGTCCAACTCGACGAACGACCCCTCGTCGAGCAGCGCCAGGATGCGCTCGCGGGCCGTGAGCTTGCCCTTGGCGTGCACCTTGTCGATGGCGGCCTCACCGACGGGGTGCAAGGCCTCCTCGGCGCGCTTACGCAGCGCGGCCAGCTTGCCCGCCGTGGTGTGGATGTCGATCTCGTGCTCGGTGTCGTTTTCCGGCTCGGTGACGCTCGTCATGGATGTTGATGGTATCGAGGTGTGGCCAGGCCGTCGCGTCAGGGTCTTACTAGTCCCTTAAGAAGCGTCCCTTCAGAAGCATCGGGGGCGCCGCGGGGCGTACCACCGCGGGGCTCGTGCCAGTTACCCCGAATCATGGACCGACCTGGGTACAGTTGCCGCGTGGGCTACCCGGACAACGTGCTGGCCGAAGACGAACGCGTAGTACTGCACCGGCACCCACATTGGAAGCGGTTGATCGGCCCGGTGCTGATCCTGCTCGTGATGACGGCGCTGGCCTCGTTCGGTGCGGCATACGCCAATTCGCTCGACTGGGCCGCCAACGCCAAAGCCGTTGTCTCGTTGGTGATCGCGGCGATCTGGTTGGTGGTCGTCGGCTGGCTCACGGTCTGGCCCTTCCTGACCTGGTTGACCACGCATTTCGTGATCACCGACCGGCGGGTGATGTTTCGCCACGGACTGCTCACCCGCACGGGTATCGACATCCCGCTGGCCCGGATCAACAGCGTCGAGTTCCGGCACGGACTACTCGACCGCATTCTGCGCACCGGCACCCTGATCATCGAATCGGCCAGTCAGGATCCACTGGAGTTCTACGACATTCCCCGTGTCGAACAGGTGCACTCGCTGCTGTACCACGAAGTCTTCGACACGTTGGGCACCGACGAATCACCGAGCTGAGCGCGCCGCGCGCCTGCTCCGAATCCGACAATCGCGCCACGGCGCGAGACCGCCATCGTCGGTGACCGTGGCAACAGCCCGCAGAGGCGGGGCGGTGGACCGCCCCGGCATCTTTCGGCGAACCGACGGTCGACATCGACGCGGTCGATCGGATCAGGGCCGAGCGACTCACCCAGCATCCGCGGGACGTCGCGCCGCAACGTCGCCCTGACGGCGTTCCGCCGAGCCTCCGCCCCCGATGACGGCGGGGTCGGCGTCACGTAGGTGCGGCCAGATCGCGCCGGGGATCGACGGCGCGTGTGCTGCCCATGTTCGCACCCACGGTCGCTGCTACCTGACTGCAACTTGACGCGTTTGCGGATTTTTGGCACAGCGTCAAAAAGGTGCTGAATCTGCGTCATCGCGTCGAGTTTGCGACGTACCGGGCCTGTGAGATTCATGAGGAAAGCACGCCGGCCTCTGGTCGTTAGCAATCCGAACGAGATTTGTACCGTCTCCGTGGTGGTCTGTTTACCTGCTGATATCCTGCCATACAGGTGAAACGCCCGGACGCGCTGGTGAACATCGTTCAGCTGGACGCAATGACAAGAATCTCATAGAGTCTTCACATGATCACAGTCGCCGCGAGATGCTATATATAGTTAGCTGAAATTGAACAAGCAAACTTAAGTGGACTCACATGAAGCAGATCGCGAGGTCCGTGGTGGCATCCAATCGGTCGATCGTCAAGGCCTGCGGGTAGTGGCGAACCAAGACACCGCCAGCGAGACGGACGCTGCCGTCGGGCAGCCCTCCCTGGGAAACGTCCTTCAGGCGCTGGACAACAGTGGCGAAAATCTGCAGTGGAAACGCAGCTACCGCCGGCGGGTGCTGATCACCGATGCCCTCGTCATCGTCGCCGCCGTCGCCATGGCCCAGATCGGTCGCTTCCAACTGCTCGACGGCGAATACCCCGCAACCTCTGCCAGGGTCACCCTGGTCTCCGTCGGCCTGGCCTGTACATGGTTCGTCACGCTGGGCCTGGTGCAGTCCCGCGACATCTCCCTGGTGGGCGTCGGCAGCGAGGAGTACCGGCGGGTGGTCTCGGCCAGCGCATGGGTTTTCGGCCTCACCGCGGTGGCGAGCCTGATCCTGCAGACCCAGATCTCGCGCGGCTACCTGATGATTGCCCTGCCCGTGGGTCTGGCCGGCCTGCTCGTGTCGCGGCACATGCTCCGACGTGATCTGGGCAAGCGGCGCAACCGCGGTGAGTTCATGACCCGTGTGGTGGTGTTGGGACACCCGCACTCGGTGGGCGTCCTGTGCACGACGCTGGGCCGCTCGACTCCCGCCGGATACAAAGTGGTCGGTGTATGCATCCCCGATTACTGCGGCGACGCCCAGGAACTCGACACGCCCGTGGGCAGGTTGCCGATCCTGGGTGACGAGAACTCCGTCGAAGTTGCGCTGCGGTTGACCGGCGCCGAGACGCTGGCGGTGACCGCGGTCGAGCATCTCGGCCAGGAGAAGATGAGAAGGCTTGCCTGGCGGCTTGATTCGATCGGTGTCGACATGATCGTCGTTCCCGGCATGGCCGATATCGCGGGGCCACGGCTCAAGTTGCGCCCGATCGACAACCTACCGCTGTTTCACATCGCCCGCCCCCGCCGTGACGGTCCCCCCAGCATCGGTAAGCGGGTTTTCGACATCGCCTTCGTGCTGCTGGCACTGCCGCTGGTCGTGCCGATGCTGGCCGCGGCCGCGCTGGCCATCAAACTGGACGACGGGGGTCCGGTGATCTTCCGTCAGGAGCGTGTCGGCCGGCACGGCAAGCGTTTCCGCATCGTCAAGTTCCGCACCATGACCGTGGACGCCGAAGCGCGCAAGTCGGCGGAGAAGGAGAAGCTCGTCGCCGAGCACAGCACTGTCGCCGAGCGCAGCACGGGAGTGTTCTTCAAGTCTGCGGCGGACTCCCGGATCACGCGGGTGGGGCGCATGCTGCGCGCCGCGAGCGTCGACGAACTGCCACAGCTGTTCAACGTTCTCGCGGGGTCGATGAGCATCGTCGGGCCACGCCCGTTGGTGCCGGGCGAGGGAGAATCGGTCGAGTACTTCCTGCAGCGCCGCGCTCTGGTCAAACCCGGGATGACGGGTCTGTGGCAGGTGTCCGGCCGCTCCGATGTGTCCGAGGAAGAACGCATCCGGCTCGACCATTCCTATGTCGACAACTGGTCCGGGGTGCAGGACATGGCGATCGTGCTGCGAACCGTCCGTGCGGTGCTCAAGCGCGACGGCGCGTACTGACTCAGACAAGCCGACGACCCAGCCGAGTCATCGACTCGGCTGGGTCGTTTTTTTGGGTCGTTGTTTTTTTGGGTCGCTGTCTTCTGACTGGATCGGTGGAGCTCAGCCCAGTCCGAATGCCTGGTCGTAGGCGCGGAATACGGTCTCGCGGGCATAGCGCCGGCGGAAGTGCTCCTCTGCGGCGGCGGACAGCTTCCGGTTGCTCGGCGCGCTCGTGGTTTCCAGCATCTGTTCCGCGAACTCGTCGTGATCGTCGGCGACCAGCACGCCGTTGTCAAAGCCGCTCTCCACGCCGTCGGCGCCGATTGTGGTGGACACCACCGGCACGCTCCGGCCCAGCGCCTCGATGATCTTGAGCTTGACCCCGGAGCCGAATCGCAACGGGTTCACCAAAGCAGATGTCCGACCGAACAATTCGCCGAGCGCGGGCACGTAGCCTTCCATTGTCACCGTGTCACGGTGCCGTGAGGCAAGCTCGATCAATGCCGGGCGCGCGTCGCGGCCGACCACCCGCAGTCGTGCATCGGGTCGTTTCGCAAGGACCCGCGGCCAGACGTCGGTCAGGAACGAGCGCAGGCCGTCGTCGTTGTGCGGTAGCGAAAGCAGGCCGAGGAAAACGAATTCCGGAGCGCCGCGGAAGTCCCGGTCGCCGACGGGCGGCGCAATGAGAGGTGGCACCGCCTCGATGCGGTTATGCGTCTCGGCGGTGCGGCTCCTGAGCCGTCCGGCCTCGCCACTGTTCATCAGCAGCGTCGTGCCGAATTGCCGTGCACAACGATCCTCGCTGCGGCGCACCAGATCTCGCTCGACATGGAGCAGTACGCGCTGGGGTGCCCTGCGATCGGCCAACGGCCTGAGCTTCGCGGGCACGTGCTCGGCGAAATTACCCAGGGGTTGGAACTCGACATCGGGATAACGATCGGCCGCATCGAGCATGGCGGTGTATCGCTCCGAGAAGAGGTCATCGAGGTAGCACACCTGACGAGTCCCGCCGTCGTGGGCGTGCTGTGCCATCCGGACGGTGTCATAGACCTCGAGATCGGAGTCCAGCGTGGCGAGGGTGCGTCGGATGTCCGCGCCGACCTCTTCGGAGCGCAGCAGTGCCTCTTGAATACTGGCCCGGCGGGTCAGCGAGTGCGTCAACACACTGCGTAGCGCGGCGCGTGGCCGGGGCTTCGCGACCGGGTGCACATTGACCGGAAAGTCCGGTCGTGCCGAGCCGCCGACCATGACGTAGTGCACGTGCTCGGCGCCGACCCGCTCACGGAAATATTCGAGGAAACCGGACAAGACAACTTTTTTGCCGGCGTCGACGGGAAACGGATCGACGGCGCTGACCATCGCGACAGAGCTCGGCACGGTGACCTCAAACTTTCCTGGGTGAACTATGGCAAATATACTGTGCGTGTAAAGAGCCAGTACATGCTGCAAAATTCTCCGCTACCATTAATGCTAGCTATTGTACTAGAGTGTACTGCGGACCCGCTGGCGTAGGGGTGCCAGGTCTCCAGGGAGGGCGATGATCGCCAGCCCGCGGAGAGGACCGGCATCGCCAATGGGGTGAGCGGGTGTTTGCCATCGCACGCAGAGTTCGTCAGGGTGCGCGCTTCGAGAGGGATATCGACATGAACAGAGCAGTGCTGAGCCGGACCTGGCTAATCGCGACCGGGCTGGCCGCCCTGGGGCTGATCGTGGGCATCGCGGCAGCGATGTTCGTCACCAGTTCGGACCGGGCGCGGTACCAGGCCGAGTCCACCCTGGCGATGCTGCCTTCGCAACAGGTTCCGATCACGCAGGCGTCCGGTTTCTGGGAGGTCCTCAACAAGGGCCAGGCGACCCGGTCCGCGGCGATCGTCATCGCCGACCACAAATGGCTGGAAGCCGCCGCCGTCGCCGCGGGCGTGCCGAAGTCGGATCTCACGCTGGCGGCCGGAGCGGTCCCCGACACCACTTTGATCACGGTCACCATGCAGGCGAATTCCGCCGGAGCCGCGGAGTCCGCCCTTGACAAGGTCATCTCCGATGCCGCGACGCCCGCGGCGAAGGCAACCGGGCCGTTTCGGCTCGAGGTCGTCGGTCCGGCCGCGGGTAGCGCAAAAGCACTGAGCCCGGCCAAGACCCAGCTGTTCGGCGCTCTCGGGCTGGCCGGTCTGCTGCTCGGTGCCGGTGGTGGGCTGTGGTTGAGTCAGCGTTCGTCGCGCAAGGTCGCCGGGCAGCGACGGCATTCGCGCGCTGCGCTTTCCGCCACCAACGGCCATGTCCGGGCCGAGGATTTCTCGAGCGTCTCGCGGTGACCGTGACGGTGCGGCCGGACCGCACCAACCAACTGGTGCTGCTGGCACTGGTTGCCTCTGGTCTGGCCGCGTTGTGCTGGGTGTTGCTGGGCGCCAAGGCAACTGTGATCGGTATCGGGCTACCGGTGGCAGTCGCGGCCGCGATCTACACAGTCCGCCGCCCGGTCGTGATGGCCTGCGTGATGGTCGCAGTCGAGGTGACGAACCTGGCGGGGGTGGCCTCGGATTACTCTTCGGTCCCGGTGTTCCGGGCAGTGCTCGGCCTCGGCCTGCTCACCGTCCTCTATGCGCTGCGGGACGAGGAGATGCGGGCGCGGCTCAACCGCGGAACCGTGATCTTCGTGGCGCTGGTGGCGTGCTATCCGGTCACCCAGTTCCTGGCGGCACTCGGTAGTCAGAACGTCGATCTGTCGATGTCGTTCATGACGGCCGACATCGCCGACTGCATCTTCATCATCACCGTCTTCGTGCTGGCCCAGCTGAGCGGTCGGTTGTGGACCGTCGCCGCCACGTTTGTCGTCCCGCTTGCGGTGCTGTCGGCTCTGACACTGGTCAACCAGGTGGTGTTCGGCGGAAGCGCATCCTTCGGCGGGTTCTCGACTGTCACCACGGCGTCTGGAGAACTGGTGACCACCGTGAGATTCGGTGGCCCGCTGCCGGATTCGAACTTCTGGGGTCGTCACCTCATCCTGGGTCTGCCGTTCGCAGCGGCACTGACGGCGCGCGCGATGAGCGCAGGGCGGCGCGCGGTCGGCCTGGGCTGGGCAGGTGCGATCCTGTTGTTGCTGGTGGGCGTCTACCTCACCCAGTCGAGGGGCACGCTCATCACCACCGCTGTGGTGTTGTGCGTCTGGGTGGTGATGAGCGGACGTCGAATCCGACGCATGGGCCTCTACGCGCTTCCGGCCGTTGCCCTGGTCGCGTTCATCCCCGGTATCGGTAACCGCCTGCTGGCCCTGGTCGGTGACGTGTCCCAGGCCGGCGTCAACAGCGCCGTGGACCCATCGGTGCTCGGTCGTATCGCCGCCCAGGAGATCGCCTGGGCGATGTTCCGGGATCGGCCGCTGTTCGGCTTCGGGCCTGGAACCTATGCCGACATGACGTACGCGTACGGCGATCTGGTGCCCACCGCCGTGCCCGAACCCACCAATGCGGCACACAATCTGTACGCCCAGATGGCCAGTGAATCGGGCATCGTCGGGTTGGTCGGCTGGATCGCCCTCGTCGCCGGCGTGCTGCTGTGGCTGGCGGTGACGGTGTTCCGGTTGCCCTCCGATGACAGCGGGCAGAATCGCATGCTGGCGGTGGCGGCATTCGCCGCCATAGTCGGCTACTCGTTGGCCAGCGTATTCCTCCACCTGGCCTACTTCCGCACCTTCGGTGTTGTCCTCGCGCTCGCCGCGGCCACTGCCGCCGGAAGCGTTGCCCAGCAACGGCCGCGGCGGATCGACGCCGTGCGAGTGTGGTCCGGTGTGCTGGCGGTGGTCGTCGGAGCGGGTGTGAGCGCCGCGATGCTGGCGGTGACAGCATCGCCGACGAGTACGGCGAGTCAGCGGTTGGCACTGTTGCCGGCCGATCGCATGGAGCAGGATTATCTCTACGCGCTGGACATGCGCAGCCGGAATGCGCTGTTGCCCACGTACGCCCGGCTGCTGGTGCCCGAACGGTCCGGTGTGAGCGCGGTTGCCGACAACGTTCGCGGTGCGATCACGGTCAGCGCCACCAATACCGATGCGGCGGCGGCGAGGTCGGACCTGCAGCGGGCACTCGACCAGGCGGTGCCACGGTTGCGCGACTTCGGTGCAGACACCTGGTACAAGGTCGTTCCGCTCGGCGACGTCGAGCAGGCCAGCGGCAGCAGGCACTCGCTGTCCGAGTTGATCGGATCTGGCGGCATCGGAGTCGGCATGGCGCTGGCCACGCTGCTGGCCGCCCGCCTCCTGCTGCCCGCGCCGCGGCGGCGTGAGGTAGAAACGGCCGCCGAGACCAGGGAAAGCGTTGCGGTGTGACCACTGAGGCAGCTGAGTACGATTTCGCCACCACGCTCGACTACGGCGGCCGTCGCTGGCGGACCCGCGCCCGGCTGTTGTCGGCGCTGCCGCGCGACCATCGTCCACTCGACGAACTCAGGCAGTTCATCCGGGTCTTACGTGCCGTCCGCGCCGAACGCCTTGTCCTGCTGGATTCCTCGACGGGCCGGTATCAACCCGACTTTCTGGCCGGTGTCGTTCTCGGTGCGCTGACATGGGGCCGGCGGCGCCGCGCGGTGGTGATGTACGGCGATCTGTGGCAACCCGACGACGGTCTGCGCGGCCGCGTCGAACGAGTGTTGGTGAAGATGGCCGACCGCGCCGTCGTTCGGTACGCGGCGCTGTCGACCGACGAGATCGAGGTCTTTCCGCAGACGTGGGGAGTGGGCCGGGGCAAGGTTCGGTTCACCCCATACTTCGCCACCCTCACGGCCGCCGAACTGGCGGAACCGGCTCCGTCGCAAGGTGATTACGTGTTCGCCGGGGGGAACTCACACCGCGACTACGACACCTTGGTGCAGGCGGCTCGGCTACTGCCCGACCATCACTTCGTCATCGCGACCCATCTCCTCGACGGGCAGGACCTACCCGACAACGTCACCGCAGGGTCGGTACCGCACGCCGAATTCGTCCGGCTGCTGCGCGGTGCACGGGCCGTGGTGGTGCCGCTGATCTCTGGGCTGCGCCGGTCGACGGGGCACCAGACCTACCTCAATGCGATGCTGCTCGGCAAGCCGACAATCGTCACCGACACGCTCGGCGTCCGGGATCATGTGCAACCCGGTGAAACGGCGTTGGTGGTGCAGGGTGAGGCCGACGCCTACGCCGAGGCCGTCGCGTGGACGTTCGATCCCGACAATCAGGACGCGGTGGAGCGCCTCTGCGCAGCGGCGCAGCGCGACGTCAGTGAGCGGTTCACATTCGACCGGCATGTCGAGGCGCTGCTGGCGATCGTCGACGAGGCGCGCGCTGCCCAGGAATCAGGCGAGGACCTGTAGACGGTCATACGGGATACCGGGCAGACCGTCGTAATCCCAGCGCAGCCCGGCGTTTTGGTAGACCGTGCCGACGGCCCCCGCACCCGCGCCGGTATCGCGTTCGAAGCTGACGCTCATCGGGGACCGGCCGACGTCGATGACATAGGCGCCGTAAACCTGGAGCGCCTGGGCGACCGTGCGTGCGGCGGGGCTGAGCTTCAGCGTTGCCAGGTCGACGGCGGGATCGAGGCGAATACGGGCACCTTCGGGGATGCAGTCGGGCCGCGACGAGGTGCCGTCGGTCTTGAGTGCGGGTGGCCGAACGACCCCGGCGCACACGTTGTCGGACTGGATCACCAGCGCGTGGGGAATGTTGCCCTGGGCGATCTCGGCGACCCGGATGACACCGGCCAGTCGCGACGCGCCCGAACCCGTGCTGTTGCCTCCCCAACCCGTGCCGTCGAGGCTGTTGACCGCACCCCAACTGGTGCTCCACTGACCGCCCGAGTGTCGGGCCTGCCAGAACTCGTAGACCGTGCGTGACGACTCGTCGACGACCACCATGGCGCCGTCCGAACCACGATTCGGCGCGGCGTCATCCGGGATGGGCACCTCCAAGTCCTGGAAAGGGCAGGGCCCCCAACTGGTCTGGGTGCACTGCACCTGGTGCCGCGGCGTGTCAGCACCGACCGTGTAGATCGGCACGCCGAAGTCGACCAGGTTTGCATACATGGCGTTTTCCCGAGCCAGCCTGGCAACCATGGCGGTGCTGTTGGGATCGAGTGGCGCGTCCGCGGCGACCGGAGCGTTGAAAGCACCCGCAGCAAATTCTGCGTAAGCACTCGGCGACGGTGTGGCACCCACCGCGACGACTGTACCGACGACGGCCGCTGCTGCGAGCGAGCGGATGATTAGCCGCTTTTTCGTGCTGGATTGACGGCGCGGTTGTCCGTGAGGTGTCACTGTGCGGGAATCCTTCTGCCTGTCGGCGGCGCGGTGTTTTTCCCACTGTATCGGATTTTCGCAAAGCCCTCTCGGGGGCGGTGGGGGCGTCCGGCGCCGCCATCGCATAGGCTCTCGGTGGCGAATGCGCGTCGCACGGCGTGGCGCGGGGTTGTGACGGTGATCGGGGGCGGCATGGGCGCAGCACGTGTGCCGACACGTGTGCTGATGATTCTGGACACCTTCAGCTTCGGTGGCGCCGAGAACCTGGTCGCAGAACTGGCGCGGTGCGCCTCGGGGTCATTAGAGATCTCCGCGGCCAGTCTGGCTCCGCAGGAACCCGACCGCGACGCGATGGCCGGACGGTTGGCCGAAGCCGGGCTCGACCCCCAGTATCTGACGGTGCGCCGCCTGCTCGATCCGACGGGGCTGATGAAACTGGTTGCCACGTTGCGCCGTTCGGCGGCCGACGTCGTGCACGCACATCTGGACTACTCGGCCACGGTGGTGCCGCTGGCCGCTCGCCTGGCGGGCAAGCCGGTGGTGGCCACCCTGCACGTCAGTCCGCAGCGTGATGCCGGTTGGCGTACCCGCCTCAAGGAGCGCCTGTCCGTCCGAATTCCCGCGCGGTTCGGCCGGTTGGTTTTCGTCTCCAGGCACATCTACGACGAGTACGCGCGACTGCACGGCCCGGCGAGGCCGACCTGGCGGGTGATTCCGAACGGTGTCGACCTCGATCGCTACACCGTGGGTGGTGGTGGTCACAACGAGACCGGCCCGGTCTGGGCCATGGTCGCCGCCATGCGGCCCGACAAGAATCACCGGGATCTGATCACGGCGTGGGCAGCGGTGGTCGCCAGGCATCCCGACGCGACACTGCTCATTGTCGGCGACGGACCGACGCGTAGCGCGACCGAGGCAGCGGTCACCAACGCCGGACTCGACGGCGCAGTACGCTTCCTCGGTCGCCGTGAGGACGTCCCGGCCATCCTGGGTCGCGTCGACGGCGTGGTGTCAGCGTCCGTGGACGAAGCCCTCCCCACCGCACTCATCGAGGCCGGCGCGTGCGGGCTGCCGGTGGTCGCCGCGGACGCCGGCGGCACCCGCGAAATCGTGGTCGACGGTCTCAACGGCCGGTTGGTACCAGTCCGTGACGTGCCCGCACTCACCGAGGCGCTCCTCAGCGTGATCGAAAACCCAGAGCGCGCAGCAGAATACGGCAAGGCGGCGCGCGCCCGTGTCGAGGAGATGTACTCGGTGCCGGTGTGGGTGGAGCGGTTGGAAGCCCTGTACGCGGAGGTCATCGGTGAGCGGTGAGCATTCGGTCTCCGCACCACTGACAGTGGCCCATGTCATCCATTCGCTGGGTGCCGGCGGTGCCGAATCGGTTCTGGTGGAGTTGGCGCGTAGCGCCTCGCGCGCGGACATGCGGCTGGTGGTGATCGGGCTCTCCGATGCTGTGGACGACGGCAAGGTCGACGATCGTGTGGTGCCGCAGCTTCAGGCGCTCGGCGTGACGGTGCACCAATTGCACAGCGGCCGATACGATCCCACTGTCGCGCTGTCTGTGCGGCGCATCCTGCGTGCCGAACGCGTCGATGTGGTGCACACCCACCTCAAACACGCCGATGTGGTGGGCGGGCTGGCTGCCCGGTCCACCGGGCTGCCGTCGGTGTCCACCCTGCACGTCATCGACACACCGACCTCACGCGCGCACGGGCTGCGGCTGGCCGTTGCCGCCGTGGTGCGCAGGCTGTCGGACCAGGTCATCGCGCTGTCCAGCGAGCAGCTCCGGTGGTATGAAGGCTACACCGGTAACAGCGACCGAATCACATTGCTGCCCAACGGTGTTTCTGAACCAAGGGTCGGCCGCGCGGCCGATGCGGTTCGAAGCGAGCTCGGCGTGCCGGAATCGGACCTGCTGGCGGTGTGCGTCAGTCTGATGCGCCCGGAAAAGGGGCATGCCGATCTGCTGGCGGCAATCGGGACGCTGCCTGCCGATCTGCCGCTGGTGGTGGCCCTGGCCGGCGACGGCCCACTGCTCGACGACATCCGCAGCCGGGTCGATGCCGACCCTACGCTGTCGGGTCGGACCCGGGTGCTCGGTTTCCGCGGTGACGTGGCGGATCTCCTGGCGGCGGCCGACTTCGTGGTCCATCCGTCGCTCGCCGACGCATTGCCGACCGCCCTCATCTCCGCCCTGGCCGCCGGCCGGCCGGTGGTGGCCACCGAGGTGGGCGGCATCCCCGACATCGTCGGACCCGACTGCGGCATCCTGGTGCGCGCAGGCGATCCGGATGCACTGGCACGCGGTATCGCCGACATGGTGGCTGCGGTCCGCGCCGACCCGCGGCCGCTGCAGATCGCGGCGCGGGCCCGGTACGACGCCCGGTTCAGCGCCGAGGTGTGGGCAGCCGGTCTGCGCCGCGTCTACCAGAAGGTGATCGCCGGCAGCCGGGGGTCGGAATCGAAAAGAATTGCGCTGGTGGAGTTTCCGCCATCGGGTGGGTTGTTCCAGTTCTCGTTTCAACTCGGTGAGGCGCTGGCTGGGGCCGGTCATACCGTCGAACTCCTCACCGGGCCCAACCCGGAGTTGGCGCCCGCTGCGCCCGGTCACCGCGTGCGCAGCGTGCTCCCGACCTGGCATCCCGCCGCGGGTGGCGGAGCGCCCGACTGGTGGCGGCGCGGTCGACGCGTGCTGCGCGCCGGGCAGCACACGGCGGCATGGGCGGTGTTGATCGCCCGCCTGGCCATCACGCGACCCGACGTCGTGATGTGGTCGGAGTGGCGCTTCCCCACCGACGGCTGGGGTGTGCACGTGGTCCGCAAGCTCCTGCCCGGCACGGTGCTGGGGCTGGTCGCACACGAACCGCGCGTGCTCGTGGAGCAACCCGGTCAGGACGGGATGTACAAGACGTCGGGTCTGACCGACCGCGCACTGTCCCGGGCCTTCGCGGATCTGGACGTCACCTACGTCCTTGGCGAGTCCGCAAAGGCAGCCGTGCTGGCGACGTGGCCCATAACCGGTGCAGTACATGTCATTCCGCACGGTGACGCTGGCATCTTCGGTGAGGATTCGGCCCCGCCGGCCGCCGAGGACGGACCGGTGGTGCTGTGTTTCGGCACCATCACCACGTACAAGGGCGTCGACATCCTGCTGGACGCGTGGCCTCGGGTCCGGGATCAGGTGCCGGCCGCCCGGCTGGTCATCGCCGGGGCGTTCAGCGCCGATGTCGACGAGTCAGATCTGCGCGCCCGGGTCGCCGCCTTGCCCGGTGTCACGCTAAATGACGGGTACGTCCCGCTTGCCGATGTCCCGTCATACTTCGCCGCCGCGCGCTGCGTCGTGCTGCCCTACAAGCGCGCCAGTCAGTCCGGGGTGGTTCACCTGGCGCAGACCTTCGGCCGTGCCGTCGTCGCGTCGCGAGTGGGGGACATCCCGGAGGTGGTCGATGACGGGCGCACGGGCCTACTTGTGTGTGCCGGTGACGCCGAAGACCTTGCCTCGGCCCTCGTCCGGCTGCTCGAGGACCCGTCACTTGCCGCCGAACTCGGCGCGGCAGGCGCCACGTCGTTGGAGCAGCGGTCGTCATGGCCTCGGGTGGCGGAGACACTGCTCGCCGGGCTGCCGTCCGAACCGCTGCGGCGAGGCCACCAACGGCCCTGAAGCCTGGTTACGTGGAGGGGGCCTTCGCGTCACCGGGATCGCTGGGCCGCTGAAGGTATTCCGCGCATGCGGTGGCGTCGCGACCGGTCTGGGCCATGCAAACTGCGGTCGACGGATCGGTTCCAGGTGGCTGCACGGGGATTTCGGCGGGGAAGAGCGACCACAGATGGGTCGGCGTGTCTCCCACGCGCACGCAGTAGGCGACCGATCCGTCGGCGGTCGCGCTGTCGTTGCTGAACGGGCGGCAGTTGGCGCCGATGACGGCCAGTGGCCACGGTGCCGTCGAATCGGCTGGGGCGGCGGGCGGCGGTGGCGGTGGTGCGGCCACCGTGGCCTCGGGCGCCGCCAGGGTCGCCACCGGTACGACAGTACGGTCGTGGTCGTCGGAGAACTGGGTGACGATCGCGCTCACCGCACCTGCCAACAGCACCACGGTGACCGCGCCCGCGACAGCGCCCACCCACTTCTCGGTGTTGCTCAGGCCGGCCTTGGCCGGCGCTTCAGTGGTGTGGGACCCGTTGTCGACCACATGGTCGGACCATCCGGTGTCGGCCCAGTACCGGTACTGGTGAATGCCGCCTGGATCCACAGACCAGCGCCCGTTGGATGACGAGGTGCCGTCGGGGGCCGCAACCGGCGCTCCGCATTCTCCGCAGAACGGTTGCTTGGCGGAGTTCAGATGCCCATGCGGGCAGATTGCGATACCGGATGTCAGGGGCGCCGCGCACTCTCCGCAAAAGTACTGACCCTCCGGGTTGGTATGACCTCTCGGGCAAGCGGCCATGACTTAGCTCCTCTTCCATAACTACGATTGTGGCAATCTGCACGCGTGCACCCGGAACGTCGACGGGAGTGTGCGTTCTCCGGCTGTAGCAAACTTAACACAGTGCGTGGTCATCGGCTTTTATGGGCATGGACACCGCGATGCGGACGCGCGCCCGCAGGTGCCCCGCTGTCGTCGACGGTAGTTAACATCGGTGCATTGTGTGTGTTGTTGCTCGGAACGGCATCGCTAGGGATTCGCGCACAAAAGGCCATTTCACACGCCCTGTCGACACCGTTTCGTGGGGCTTTTGTTATCAGTGTGACACTTGTTGCAGTTGTTAATTGATGTCCCTGAGAGGAAGGTGTGATTCGCCTGCCCACCTCCCCACGGCCACGCGGAGATCACCATGTCGAACAAATTCTTGGTCGGCGTCGGCGCAGCCGCTGTCGTCATCGGTCTGGTTGTCTCCGTCGGACGAGCGGTCGCCGCCGCCGACGTGTCGCTGGAAGCCGAGACGTTCGGGGTCTCACCCCGCCTGGCGGCCACCGTCGACAGCGATTCCACTGCATCCGGGCGCTCGGCGCTCGACCTGCGGACCAACGCCACCGCCACGGTCACGGTGTCCACACCGGCCTCCTCGGCCGTCGTGGTCCGGGCCAAGGGGCAGCTGTGTTCGGGGGCGCCGGCGATGACGGTGAGCCTCGATGGGAAGAACGTCGCCCAGAACACGGTGTCGGCGACTGCCTGGACCGACTACTCGACTGCCGTCAGTGTCGCGGCAGGAACGCACACCATCGTGATCCGCTACGCCAACGACTTCAACTTCCTGTGTGATCGAAGACTGTTGGTGGACAGGGTGACTCTGCTGGCGTCCACGCCCACCACGACGCCAACCACGACCACGACCACCACACCGACCACGTCGACCACACCGACGACCACCACACCCACGACCACTACACCGACGACCACCACGACGGTGCCGACGACGACGGTGCCGCCCGCCTCCTCGGCCACCGCCGCGGCACCGTTCACTCCGTCCGGTCCGTTCAAGACCGCGATACCGGCCTCGGCCACGCTCGATCCCAAGAGCGCGGCAATGGTCACCCGGATGACGCGCGAGAACGGCATGTACGCCAATCTTGTCGACTTCGGTGTTCCGGTGTTCACGTCGAGTACCAGCTCGTCGCGCTATACCGTGAAGTGCACGATAACCACCTGGGGCACATGCCCTTTCGCCGGCGCACAGGTGCCGATCCCCGACAATGCCGCCCCCAACAAGGGGTCGGATGGGGCCATGGTGGTGGTCGATGAATCCAGCCGCAAGGTCTACGAGTTCTGGCAGGCCAAGAAGTCCGGTGGTCAGTGGACAACCAGTTGGGGGGCGGTCAACAGCCTGGATGGCACCGGATGGGGTGGTAACAGCACCGGTTCGGGTGCATCCAGACTCGCGGGTTTGGTCAGGGTCAACGAGATTGCGCAAGGGCAGATCCCGCACGCGTTGGTGATACAGATCGACAATGCGTGCTCGGGCACGTTCCGGGCGCCCGCGGTCAAGACCGACGGCACGTCCACCCGGTCGGACTGCATACCGGAGGGTGCCCGGGTCCGGCTGGACCCGACCGTCAACCTGGCCACGCTCACCATGACGCCGGCCGCCCGCACGATCGCGACCGCCCTGCAGGTTTACGGGGCCTATGTCATCGATGTGGGTGGCTCACCACTGAGTCTCAGCTTCGAGCGGGACACCAGCGCTGCCAGTACCGCGATCGGTTCGGTGTACCAGAATGCCGGTCTGCGTTGGGATTACGACAACATTCCGGGTATCCCGTACAACCGGTTACAGGTCCTGTCGTGACAAGGCGTCGTTGTCGGTCGACGAAGGATCAGTAGCCGGCCCCGACGGCGATACCACGGGCAGGTGGGTCCACGTGTTGGTCAGGATCAGAACGGCCAGACATCCGGCGATCACGACCTCTTCGGTGAGGAACTGCAGCAGCGATCGCGGGCCGAACGACGAGAACTCGTGGTGCAGTGACGCCACTGCGAGCAGGCCCACCGCCAGGGCGGCCCTCGGCCAACCGAGTGCGGTGGGGGCAAATCGCGCAAGCACCTCTGCGGCCGCGCAGACCAACGGCAGCAGAGCCAGTGCCGACAACCGTTGCTCATTGGAGTGAAAGCCCACCCAGTCGGGATCGATGAGTGCCGGCTGCGCCGCAATGGCCAGCGCCAGCACGAGCGACCCCCAGAACGCGAATGGCACTGTGCGCCAACCTGCTTTCCACACGAGCGCGGCGATGACCGTCAGCGGGATCAGCAGCGGGATGTCGGTCCTGGCCAGGTGCGCCGCCAACGAGGTGGCGGAATCCGGAAGTTGCACAAGGGTGTTCATCACCGAGTCGTGCAGTATCGAGGGCTCGTAGTACTTGGAGAAACCCGCGGTGAAGGCTTTCGTGGCGGCAAAAATCCCGAACGTCAGCACGCACGTGGCGCCTGCCGCGCACCAGGCGACCGGGCGGCGTATCGACCCCCGCCAGGCCGGATCCAGCAGAACCCATGCCGCTGCCACGGGGGCCAGCGTGATGGCCGTCTGGCGGCCGAGGATCGCAATGGTGCTGCCGATGAGCAGCAGCCGCACGGACGGCCGGCGCAGTGCCAGCAGGCACAGGGCGAGGCCGATGAGGAACACCAGGTCCTGCAGCATCGACGTCTCGAGCAGATATGACCGCAGCGCATACGGGTCGAAGATGAACAGCGCTGCGCACATGGCGTACGCAGGGGTGGGCAGGGTGCGCAGGTTGGCGTGCAGCGCGGCCAGGAGCGCCGCGACCAGAACCACCCACACGATGTCGTACGACGTGCTCAGCGAGAACGAGGTCAGGTGGGAGAAGAGCCCGACGAGATAGTGGATGGCGAACCGGCCGGTGTATGCCGATCCGACCGGTTCGGCGGGAACGCCGGGCGCCGCCGCGGCGATGGCCCGATAGGACAACGCGTCGTCGACCGGCGGCCGGTCGAATCCCGCGTTCGTGACCACCAGGACCAGGAACATCGCCACCAGCAGCCACGCCTTGGGCGACGTGGCGGTGGTGCGGAATGCCGTGACCGTCACAGCTCAGCGCCCGGCCCGAAGCCACAGTGGCACACCCGAGACGACGGTTTTGAACTCCGCGAGTGACAGATTGCTGCCCACCGGGATGCGGGGGAGGGCAAGAGGATCGGAGTTCTCGTCGGCCAGGCCGTATGTGGTGGCCAATGCCCAGCGGACACCGCTCTGGGTGACGGCCTGCCTGGCCCGCTCGTCGAAATCCTGTGCGCGGCCGTTGGGGTAGGCGAAGACGGTGGCGTCGCGGCCGATGCGCTGGGCCAGGGCGGTGCAGGACTGGGTGATCTCGTGCTCGACCTTCTCGTCGGCGCACCGCGACAGGATGGGATGGGTCACGGTGTGCGGATTGAGCGTCACCAGCTCGTCGGTCGCGAGTTCGTCGACGTCGTCCCAGGACAGCATGCGGAACGGACCGGGATCGTCGATCACGACGTTCAGGCTGCTGATCAGTGACTCGACGTGGGCGATGCGTTGCTCGTCGGAGAGTTCCTTGAGACGTTCCGTGACCGCGGCGCAGACCCTGGCACGGGCGCCCCCGAGGGGAAGTTGGTGCGTCCCCATGCCGAGCGGGGTCAGGTCGACCGCGTGCGCTTCGGTACGTGCGAACGCGAGCCAGAGCCGGTCGGGCCACAGGCACGCGCCGGATTCCATGGCGCCGGTGGCCAGGAAGAAGGAGGCGGGCAGCCCGAGCTCGTGCAGAACCGGCGCCACCTCGGTCGCCAGATTCCGGGTGCCGTCGTCGAAGGTCAGTGCAGCGGCGCGGTCTGGCA
Organism: uncultured Mycolicibacterium sp.; assembly: GCA_945957405.1. Classification (GTDB taxonomy): domain Bacteria; phylum Actinomycetota; class Actinomycetes; order Mycobacteriales; family Mycobacteriaceae; genus Mycobacterium. Next base: position 21,543 of record CAMFLL010000028.1, read on the forward strand.
GCGTGCCCGCCTGCATGCGCTCCAGCGCCTCGTCGAGGGGCAGGACCTCGAAGTGATCGCGCACGAACTCCAGTTGAGCCCTGAAGGTCTGCGTGTCGAGCACATGCCAGCAGGCCGGCTGCAGGGGATCGGGTTCGACGCCGTGGAACATCAGAATCGCGAGTCGCTTGCGGAGCAGCCAGCGCGACGCGGCATTTGCCCCCGTTGCCGAGGCCGTCAGGGCGGCTAGTTCCCGCAGGCGGGCGTGTCCGGCCGCCGGCGTGTGGTCGGCCGAAGCTCGCGTTACTCCAATGAGCATGTAGTCCTCGCCATCAGCAAAGTGCGTCAGATTTGCGAAAATTACTCGATTGCAAATCTCTGCGTGTCGAACAGCATGTTATAGCAGTTTGACGCAGCTCGGCACCCCGCCATGGGAGTTGCTGAAAAGGTTCCCGTTAGGGAAATGCGCACCGGCGGCGCATCACGAACTCTTGGGCACCCTGGGGTCGTCCGTGTCGCCGGGGTGACGCAGCGCGCGCCGGCGGGCTGCCCCGCGCAGCGGTGTCACATTTTCGCCATGACGCGCCTCGAAGTCGTCCTCGAACACTTCGGCGACACCGCCGCTGGTCAGCGCGGACTCCAGGCTCTGGTCGGACGCCCGGTCGATTTCGTGGGGGAACACCCAACGCCGGAACGCCCAGAACCGGAAGCCCATCTGCAGCAGGTTGCCGATCAGGTAGGCGGAGATGAAGTCGGCGATGTTCTCCATCGTCAGCGAGACTTCGGGGACGCGCAGCTGCAGGACGTAGCTCGACACCCACAGCGGCGCCATGCTCAGCAGCACGCCGACACCGCTGAACGCGAAGAACAGCAGGGCCTCGTGATGCCGCTCCCGGCCGCCGCGGTCGCGGAAGCTCCACTCCCTGTTGAGGATGTACGACGCGATCACCGCGACAATGCCGGCGATGATCTTGGCGGTGACCGGCTTGGGCTCCAGCACCGTCAATTTGAGCGTGTAGAAGATCGCCGAATCGATGATGAAGGTGGTGCCACCGACGATGGCGAACTTGATGAGTTCATGGTGCCGTTCGGCAAACGGTCTGATCGGGCGGGGTAGCCGCGCGATCGTGGCATCAGCGAAGGACACGAGAAGCCAGTGTACGGAAGCGTGCTGATGAAACCTTAATCGTGCTTTCCGCGCAGGTCATGCCAACATATTGACGTGCCACGCCGTTCCGAAACCCTGTCAGCCATTCCAGCACCCCCCGTTGTCGCCATGATCGGCGGCGGTCAACTGGCCCGCATGACGCACCAGGCCGCCATCGCACTGGGGCAGACGCTGCGCGTCCTTGCCGTCGATCCCGCGGATCCGGCGGCTCAGGTGAGCCCCGACGTCGTCATCGGGTCCCACACCGATTTTGACGCCTTGCAGCAGGTGGCCCGCGGTGCGACGGTGCTCACCTTCGACCACGAGCATGTCCCCACCGAGATGCTGGACAAACTGGTCGCCGACGGAGTCAGCGTCGCGCCGCCCCCCGAAGCGCTCGTCCACGCGCAGGACAAGCTGGTGATGCGGCGGAAGCTGTCGGCGCTCGGCGCGCCCGTCCCACGCTTCACCGCCGTCAACGCGGTCGACGACGTCGTGGCATTCGCCCGCGAGATCGGCGGCCCGGTGGTCATCAAGACGGTGCGCGGCGGTTACGACGGGCGCGGCGTGGTGATGGTCGACGACGCCGAGGGAGCGCGTGAGGTCGCCGAGCGGTACCTGGGCGACGGCGTCCCGATCCTCGTCGAAGAAAAGGTGGCCATGCGCCGCGAGTTGTCGGCGTTGGTGGCCCGCTCGCCGTTCGGGCAGGGCGCCGCCTGGCCGGTGGTGGAGACCGTGCAGCGCGACGGCATCTGTGTCGAGGTGATCGCACCTGCACCCGATCTGTCACCCGAATTGGGTTCGGCCGCACAGGAGTTGGGGCTACGACTGGCTCACCAGCTCGGCGTCGTCGGCGTGCTCGCGGTGGAGTTGTTCGAGACCCTTGACGGTCGACTCGAGGTCAACGAACTGGCCATGCGACCGCACAATTCGGGCCACTGGACCATGGACGGCGCGGTCACCAGTCAGTTCGAGCAGCACCTGCGCGCCGTTCTCGACTACCCGCTCGGCGATACCGCGGCGACCGCGCCGCTGACCGTGATGGCCAATGTTCTGGGCGCACCGCAGACACCGGCGATGAGCGTCGACGAGCGGATCCATCACCTCTTCGCGCGAATGCCGGATGCCAAAGTGCACCTCTACGGCAAGGGGGAGCGGTCAGGCCGCAAGCTCGGCCACGTCAACATCGTCGCCGCCAGTGGCGAGACGGTGACCAGCCTGCGGGAGCGGGCCAACCGGGCGGCACACTGGTTGTCTCATGCGCAGTGGACCGATGGATGGAACGAACATGGCGAGTAGTCCCGGCCCCCGGGTCGGGCTCATCATGGGTAGCGACAGCGACTGGTCCGTGATGGCTGACGCTGCCGAGGCGCTGGCGGACTTCGATGTTCCGTTCGAGGTGGGGGTGGTCTCGGCGCACCGCACGCCGGGCCGGATGCTGGACTACGCCCGCAGCGCCGCCGACCGCAGTATCGAGGTCGTCATCGCCGGTGCCGGTGGTGCGGCGCACCTGCCGGGGATGGTGGCGTCGGCCACTCCGCTGCCGGTGATCGGCGTGCCGGTGCCGCTGGCCCGGCTGGACGGGCTGGACTCGCTGCTGTCCATCGTGCAGATGCCCGCAGGTGTGCCGGTGGCCACAGTGTCCATCGGCGGGGCGCGCAATGCCGGCTTGCTGGCCGTCCGGATCCTCGGCGTAGGCGACCCTGACCTGCGGCAACGCATGGTCGAGTTTCAAAATGACCTGGAGGCACTCGTCCTCGCGAAGGACGAGGCACTCCGGACGCGACTTCTCGGAAACGGCGATTCCGAGTAAAGTTACTGGCCAGTAGCAAGGACATGGAGGTCTACGAATATGGCTGCATGGGGCGGTAATCCGTCGTTCGATCTGTTTCAGTTACCCGAAGAGCATCAGGAGCTGCGGGCGGCGATTCGAGGGTTGGCGGAGAAGGAGATCGCCCCGTTCGCTGCTGACGTCGACGAGAACTCCCGGTTTCCCGAGGAGGCGTTGACGGCGTTGAATGCCTCAGGGTTCAACGCGGTGCATGTACCCGAGGAGTACGGGGGCCAGGGCGCGGATTCGGTGGCGGCGTGCATCGTCATCGAGGAGGTGGCCCGGGTCGACGCGTCGGCGTCGTTGATCCCCGCGGTGAACAAGCTCGGCACCATGGGGCTGATCCTGCGCGGTTCTGATGAGCTCAAGAAGCAGGTCCTGCCGTCGCTGGCCGCCGGTGAGGCGATGGCGTCGTATGCCCTGTCGGAACGTGAGGCGGGCAGTGATGCCGCGGCGATGCGTACGCGGGCCAAGGCCGACGGGGACGACTGGATCCTGAACGGCACCAAGTGCTGGATCACCAACGGCGGGAAGTCGTCGTGGTACACGGTGATGGCGGTGACCGATCCCGACAAGGGCGCCAACGGGATCTCGGCGTTCATGGTGCACAAGGACGACGAGGGTTTCTCGGTGGGTCCCAAGGAGCGCAAGCTGGGGATCAAGGGCAGTCCGACCACCGAGTTGTACTTCGAGAACTGCCGGGTGCCGGGGGATCGGATCATCGGGGAGCCGGGCACCGGGTTCAAGACGGCGCTGGCGACGTTGGACCACACTCGCCCCACGATCGGCGCCCAGGCGGTCGGTATCGCGCAGGGCGCGTTGGACGCCGCCATCGAGTACACCAAGGACCGCAAGCAGTTCGGGCATGCGATCAGTGATTTCCAGGCGGTGCAGTTCATGCTCGCCGACATGGCGATGAAGGTCGAGGCGGCCAGATTGATGGTCTACTCGGCCGCGGCGCGTGCCGAACGGGGCGAGGGCAATCTCGGGTTCATCTCGGCGGCCAGCAAGTGCCTGGCCTCCGATGTGGCCATGGAGGTCACCACCGATGCCGTGCAGCTCTTCGGCGGCGCGGGCTACACCGTGGACTTCCCGGTCGAACGGATGATGCGTGATGCCAAGATCACCCAGATCTACGAAGGCACCAACCAGATCCAACGCGTCGTCATGAGCCGCGCGCTCCTACGCTGATCACACGATGACCGCTGAACCTGTCCGCGTTCCGCTCGACGGTGCGGTACTGCGCCCCGGCGTCGTGCGCCAGCACGGCGAGTGGCGCCGGCTCGACATCGTCCCCGAAACCGGCTCGACCAACGCGGATCTGATCGCGCGCGCTGGATCCGGTGACGACATCCGGGGTGCGGTGCTGGCTGCCGATTTCCAGGCCGCGGGCCGGGGCCGTCATGGTCGGCAGTGGACGGCCCCGCCGCGATCTCAGATCTCGGTGTCGGTCGGCGTCGACGTGGCTGATGTCCCCTCGGCGGCATGGGGATGGCTGCCCTTGCTGACCGGGGTCGCCGTCGTGCAGTCGATGGCCGCAACGGCCGGCGTGACGGCGGGCCTGAAATGGCCCAACGATGTGCTGGCGGGCGGCGGCAAGCTGGCCGGGATCTTGGCCGAAGTGGCGCCCCGTGGCGATGTGATCGTGGTCGGTGTCGGGCTCAACGTCACGCTGACCGAAGACGAGGTGCCAGGTGTCGGTGCCACGTCGCTGGCGCAGCTGGGTGCGAGTGTGCTCGACCGGAACGTCCTGCTGACGGCACTGCTGGATGAACTCGGCGCACGCATCGAACACTGGCGCCTGGCCCGCGGTTCCGACTCCGAGCTGGCCGATCTCTACCGGCAGCGCAGTGTCACCCTCAACAGCAGTGTCAGGGCCCAGCTACCGGGTGATCGCGTGCTCGTCGGCACCGCCGTCGCGGTGGACGATTCCGGCAGGTTGTGCATCGACACCGGCGGGGATGTGGTGACCGTGTCCGCCGGCGACATCACGCACCTGCGTCCCGGTGAGAGCTGACACTGTCGAAGTCTTCTCACGGCTGTTCAGCGCGTTGAAACCGTAGACGAAACAGCAGAAGGCGGCCAGTGACCACAGCAGGCCGGAGACCCAGCCGACCTGGCTGGAGTCGCTCATCCAGTAGAGCGCGATAGCCGTGGCCGGATATCCGAGCATCATGAAGAAGCGGGCATCGCCGCGCGCACGCCAGTTCCTGTGTCGGCGGATACGTGTGTATGCGACGGCTAGCGCGAGCAGCACCACGAGCACAACTGTTGGAGCCATCGTTACCTCCACGCCGCCAGGTGCACAGTGCTATGCCCAGGACGGCGGGATCTCAAACCTCGTCGTGGTCAGCGGTGACTTTGGACGGCCGGGTCGGGCTGCGTGGCGTCTGAGGCGTCTGAGAGCGTCCCATCACCGGCCGCGTGGGGCGAGGCAGTGCCGCGTCGGCGCCGTTGAGAAGCTGGAAGCCGTAGACGAACATGACCATGGCCACGAGCGCCCATGCGCAGCCCAGCGCCCACATCCAGTCCGTCCCGACCGTGGAGCTGACGAGGAAGTACATGGCGAACACCAGCGGGGGATAACCGGTGGTGATGTAGAAGCGAGCGTCGCGGTTCATTCGCCAGCCCGGCCGACGACGGGTCGTCAGATGCCATCCACTGAGTAGCAGGATCGTCGCGACCCCAGCTACCGTCGAACTCATCAAAACCCCCGCTCCGCCTTTCTGGCAAACCGTCCCGATCTCACTGTGCACTCAGCCCGCGCCGATGGATAGGTGCCGGAGCAAGTTCTTCGCAAACATTTAAGCAGGGTCAGGTTTGCTGACGGTACGGTACCGGTGTCACGTCAGGTGCGCGGTGATCTTCTCGGTGACCACGCGTCGTTCCTGTGCCTGCGGATCCGGATTGGCCACCTGGACAAGCGAAGCGCCGACACCGAACACCGCGATCAGGGTAGCCACGACGTCTTCCGGGGTGGTCCAGCCTCGTGTCGAGAGCACTCGGTCCGAACCGGTAAGGCCCTCGGCAGTAGCAATAATTCGCGCCTCATCGAGCACGTCCTGGGCGGTGCGACCGTCGAGTGCGGCGCCCGGACTGCGTTCGGGCACGATCTGGTCGCCCTGGACCCGGACCGCCGTGGCGTAGTCGGTGATGCCAACCGGAAGATCGGGGATGCCTTTGCCGAATGCGTCCAGCGACAGCACCGCCACTTCTCCCGTTCCCGTGCCCATGCCTACTGCTTCGTCGGCCTCATCGAGGCGCTCGAGCGTGCACAACGCGATGTCAGCCGGGCCCGACAGCGTGACCTCCGCCCCGATCCACCACACGCCCAGGAACACCGCCGCCGTCTGCCAGTGCGCGGGAAGTAACACCGCGACCTGAGTCCCTGGGCCACCGCCGAGCTCGTCCCGCACCAGGTTGGCGGTCTTGGCCGCCCAGTTGGCCAGCGTCGCCGTCGAGAGCTCGATCCGTTCACCGGTGGCGTCGTCGTAGTACGTGATGCGGGGAGCGGCGGGGTTGTCGCGCATCAGCGGGTCGAGGAGCGCGGCGGTCAGCGTTGGCACCGATCCACCCTATCGGCCCTTCTCTGTTCAATCGAAAAATTTGCCACCATTGATGCGGCGAAGCAAAAAGCCGTCTACAGTGCAGACATGATCGATGTCTCTACGCCCGATTCCCGCTTCGGTCGCGAACTTCGTCGCTGGCGTCACAACTCGGCGCGGATGCTGCCGGGACAGCAGCCCCAGCGGCTGCTGGACGACGCCAGGGAGCATTGGCTCAACTGCTCTGACGTGCAGTGGAAGGCTGATTCACACTGGCAGTCGGGGCTCGGTGACGATGCGTTCGATGCGGTTGGGCGGCACCATCTGGCGCTGTTCGACACCTTTGCCGAAGCGCTGGGACTGCCGAAGTGTCCTGAGACGGTCATCGAGTGGGGATGTGGCGGAGGAGCAAATGCTGTTTCATTCGCTCAACGGTGTCAGCGGTTCATCGCCGCCGATATTTCACCCGAGAGCGTCGACGAGTGCGTCTTTCAGGTCGCGTTGGCCTGCGATGCGAAGACCGAAGGCGTCGTGGTCGATGTCAACCGGCCCGAGGCGGCATCGGATCCGTTCCTGGGCGCGTGCGACCTGTTTCTGTGCCTCCATGTCATGGGCATGACCGCCCGCCCGATCGAAGCGCTGCGGATCGTGCGGATCGCGGAGCGCACCCTCAAGCCCGGTGGGATGGCGATGATCCAGATCAACTACCACACCACCGACAAGGCCACCCGGGGACGGCGCCGCGACTACCGGCGTGATCCGGCGACCATGACCACCTTCGCCGTCGACGACTTCTGGCGACTGTGCGCGGAACGCGGCCTGACACCACGACTGGTGGAGCTGGAAGGACGCAATGGCGTCAACGAACGGTCGGCCTACTTCGCGTTGACCAAACCGCGTTAGTTGACGCACTTGGGGTCGTCGGACCCCGCGGTGATGATGGGTGAGGGAGGCGGGGATGCATCCCCGGAGCCGGCTGCGGCGGTGTCGGCGGCAGCGGGATCCGCGGTGTCGCCGCCGTAATCCGGTGACCCCTCCAGGCCCGATCCCGGCCCCACGTAGTCGCCGGCCAACACCACCCGCACGGTGCCCTCCGGCACCGCCGGATCGGCGACGATCGGGAGCCCGCCGAGATCCTTGGACACGGCCTGGGCGCCGAGATCGTCTTCCTTGGCGGCGCGTACCTGGCTGTCCGACACCCGCTCGGACTCGTTGTTGCCCACCTGGCCGCCGATGAACCCCTTGCCGGACAGCACATCTGAGACCGCAGCGGCCAGTCCGTTGACGTCCGAGTCGTTCAGCACGTCGACCGTGGTCTTGTCCGGCGAGTAGGAGATCTCCTCGGTCTTACCCTCGGCCTGATCGTGCAGCAGGCTCTCGACCCATTGCTTGACACTGTCGGGATCGATGCGCACGACGCTCTGCATGCCGTCGTCGCTCCACCCCGATTCGTCGAGCACCGGGATGGTGGCGAATGCCACGTTGCCCGCCGCCAGCTTCTGCAACTGGTCGATGAAACTCATGATGTCCCAGCCGTCGGAAAGCACCACCGAACGCTGGACCGCGTCCTGCAACCGGCCGAGCGTGGCCGGGCTCGACAGTGTCTTACCCGAGATGACCTGGTGGGCAAGTGAAGCCATCACGACCTGCTGCCGAACCACCCGGTCGAGATCTCCACGGGGCAGGTCGTGGCGCTGGCGCACGAAGCTCAGCGCCTGCGGTCCCGCCAGTTTCTGCCAGCCGGCAGGGAAGTCCGCGCCCGAAAGGGGTTCGTAGACAGCATCTTTGAGGCACACATCGACGCCACCGAGCGCGTCGGTGATCAGGGCGAAGCCCAGCAGTCCGATCTCGGCGTAATGGTCGACCGTGACACCGGTGAGGTCGGCGACGGTCTTGATCAACGCCTCACGTCCGGCCTCCGCGCCGCGCCGCTCACCTTCGACGGGGTCCATGCCCTCGTTTTCGATGAGCTCCTTCATGGTGGCCAGCTTGGCGTCACCGTAGACGCCGTTGATCTTCATCTTGCCGCCGCCGGGCACTGCCACGTAGGTGTCACGCGGGATCGAGATGGCAGTCGCGGACTGCCCGTTGTTGGGGATGCGCACCAAGATGATGGTGTCGGTGTTGGTGGACACGTCGTCGCCGACCCGTAATGTGGCCAGCTCCTCGGGGGACAGCGGATTGCCGTGCGCGTCGGTGCGGCTGTCGACGCCGACCAGCAGGATGTCGATCGCGCCGTCCTTGGCGTCGCCGCCACCGAGGGCTGCCGTACTGATGTGATTGATGCCGTCTTCGAACGAACGGATGGTGCTCCAGGCCACGCCGGTACCCGCCACGATCGCCACAGCGATCAGGGTGGTGATGACGCGAAGAACCCGGGCTGGCACCTGCCCAGGCTACTTGCGAAAGCTCCCGTATCCGGGTAGCCGACGTCGGCGTGCCAGACTCGACGGCATGTCGGACACCATCGTCATCACGGGCGCCGGGGGGCAGGTCGGCAGGTTTCTGGCCGGCGAAGCGACCCGGCAGGGCCGGCAGGTCGTCGCGCTGACCTCGGCAGACTGGAATATTGCCGACCCGGTGGCCGGTCAGCGGTTTGCAACCGACGAACGCCTGGCCGGCGCGGTGGTGGTCAACTGCGCCGCCTACACCAATGTCGACGCCTGCGAGACCGACGAGGCGGGTGCCTATGCCGTCAACGCCACCGGCGCCGCCAACGTCGCGGCGGCCTGTGAACGTGCCGGTGCCCGACTCATCCACATCTCCACCGACTACGTGTTCTCGGGCATCTTCGACGGCGCGCCGCGGCCCTATGAGCCCAGCGACGAGACCGGGCCGCTCGGTGTGTACGGCGAGAGCAAGCTGGCCGGCGAGGAAGCGGTGCTGTCGACGCTGCCCGGTGCCACCGTGGTGCGGACCGCGTGGGTGTACACCGGGGGCTCCGGCAACGACTTCACCGCCCTGATGGCCCGTAAGGCGCGTGCGGGTGAGTCGGTCAACGTCGTGGACGACCAGATCGGGTCGCCGACGTTCACCGGTGACCTGGTGACGGCGCTGCTGCACATCGCCGACCACGGCGTCACCGCCCCCGTCGTGCACGCTGCCAACGACGGCCCCGCCAGCCGGTTCGAGCAGGCCCGCGCCGCCTTTGCTGCCGTCGGCGCCGACCCGGACCTGGTGCACCCGGTGAGCACCGCAGAATATCCCCGGCCCGCCCGGCGGCCCGGTTGGTCGGCCCTGGGCGGTGCGCAGTCGGCAGCTGCCGGACTGCCACCGCTGCGGCCCTGGCAGGAGGCTCTCGATCAGGCAGTCGCGGGCTCCTGAAACGTCTGCCGTTAACCTCTAGCCCGTGACTGACGAACTGCCCGTGGTGACGGTGACCTATTCACCGGGGCGCCATCTCGAGCGGTTCATGTCGTCGTTGACCGTTGCGACCGACCGGCCCGTCACGGTTGTCATCGCCGACAACGGCTCGACCGACGGTTCCCCGGAGGCGGCGGCCGAGCGGTACACGAATTCACGGTTGCTGCACACCGGCGCGAATCTGGGATACGGCGGCGCGGTCAACCGGGCGGTGGCCGAGGTGGACCGGGCCGGCGGGTCGAGCTCGGAGTTCCTGGTGATCGCCAACCCCGATGTGGTGTGGGCACCCGGCAGCATCGACGCGTTGATCGAGGTCGCAGGACGGTGGCCGCGCGCCGCGGCGGTCGGCCCGCTGATCCGTGACCCCGACGGTTCGATCTACCCGTCGGCTCGGCATCTGCCGAGCATCATCCGTGGCGGGATGCATGCCGTCGTCGGCCCCTTCTGGAAGAACAACCCGTGGACCCGGGCCTACCGCCAGGAACGCCAACCCCCTGACGAACGCGTCGTCGGGTGGCTCTCGGGGTCCTGCCTGCTGGTGCGTCGCAAAGCTTTCGACGCGGTCGGGGGATTCGACGAGCGGTACTTCATGTACATGGAGGATGTCGACCTGGGGGACCGGTTCGCCAAGGCGGGGTGGGTCAACGTCTACGCGCCGTCGGCGGAGATTCTGCACGACAAAGGGCACGCCACCGGCCGCGATCCGGCCCGTAACCTGGCCGCTCACCACGACAGCACCTGGACCTACCTTTCCGATCGCTACACAGGTTGGTATCGGGCTCCTCTGAGATGGGCCGTACGCGCGGCGCTCGCCGTACGATCGGGCCTAGTCGTCAGCAAATCGCGGCGAGAGAGGAGAAGGGGGGGCGATGAGCGAGTTTGATCCCAAGAAGGTCGACGCTGTCGTACTGGTCGGAGGCAAGGGCACCCGGTTGCGCCCGCTGACGCTGTCGATGCCCAAACCCATGCTCCCCACCGCGGGAGTGCCGTTTCTGCACCATCTGCTGTCCAGAATCGCCGCCGCGGGTATCGAACACGTCGTGCTCGGCACGTCCTACAAGGCCGCGGTGTTCGAGGACGAATTCGGCGACGGGTCGAAGCTGGGTCTGCAGATCGAATACGTCTTCGAGGAGGAGCCGCTGGGCACTGGCGGTGGCATCGCCAACGTGTCCTCGAAGCTGCGTCACGACACCACCATGGTGTTCAACGGCGATGTGCTCTCCGGCGCCGACCTCAGCGAGCAACTCGCCTTCCACCACGGTCACGATGCCGGGCTGACACTGCACCTGGTGCGTGTCGCCGATCCGCGGGCATTCGGCTCGGTGCCCACCGACGCCTCGGGGCGTGTGACCGCGTTCCTGGAGAAGACCGAGGATCCGCCCACCGACCAGATCAACGCAGGCTGCTACGTGTTCGACCGCGAGATCATCGAGCGGATTCCGCGCGGGCGTCCGGTGTCGGTCGAACGTGAGGTGTTCCCCGCGCTGCTGTCCGACGGGGTCAAGGTCTGCGGCTACGTCGACGCGAGCTACTGGCGTGACATGGGCACACCTGAGGATTTCGTGCGTGGCTCGGCCGACCTGGTCCGGGGGATCGCGCCGTCGCCCGCACTTGGTGGCCGCCGCGGAGAGCACCTGGTGCACGACGGCGCCTCGGTGGCGCCGGGCGCCCTGCTCATCGGCGGGACGGTCGTGGGTCGCGGTGCCGAGATCGGTCCCGGCGCCCGTTTGGACGGTGCGGTGATCTTCGACGGTGCCCGCGTCGAGGCCGGCTGTGTGATCGAGCGTTCCATCGTCGGTTCCGGCGCCCGCATCGGGCCAAGGGCGCTCATCCGCGACGGCGTGATCGGCGACGGCGCGGACATCGGCGCGCGCTGCGAGTTGCTACGCGGTGCCCGGGTCTGGCCTGGCGTACTGCTGCCGGATTGCGGTATCCGCTACTCCAGCGACATCTGACGGGTCTGCGCCACCTGCACCAGATGCGTCAGGGCGTGATCGCTGCCCGACGGCAGTGCCCCGACCGGCCACCAGCGCAGATCGAGGGACTCGTCGCTGACGGTGATCGCCGCGTCGGGCGGCGCATGCGCGATGAACTGCAGATCGAGGTGCCGGGTCGGCACGCCCAGCGAGCACGTCACCGGATGCACGTGAATGGCGGCCAGCGTCGGGTCGACGTCCAACCCGGCGATACCTGATTCCTCGGCGCCCTCGCGCAGCGCAGCGGCGACGATGTCGGGATCGGCGGCTTCGCAGTGTCCGCCGAGCTGTACCCACCGGCCCAGCCGCGGGTGCAGGGTCAGCAGTACCTTGGCGCCGGCAGCGTCGAGCACCGCGACCGAGGCCGTGATGTGCCCGGGCGTGCAGGCGCGTTCACAGGCGTCGGGGCGGGCCAGGACGAACGCCAGGACGGCGTGGCGCAACGCGTCCTGATCGGCGTTCGGCGGTTCCCACCCGGACAGGGTCGCGATCACCGAGTCGCGAAAGTTCATCGCCGGACCAGGAACCCGTCGACTGCGGCCGGTGACCGGGGCTGCGCGGGCCCGTCGTCGGCGTAGCCGATCGCGATGGCGCCCAAGGGTTCCCAGTCGGCGGGCAGATCGAGTTCGGTGCGAACCAGATCCGGGGTGAAGATCGTCGAACCGATCCAGCAGCTGCCGACACCCCGGACCGCCAACGCCACCAGCAGTCCCTGTACCGCCGCCCCGACCGCGACGGTGAACATGGTGTGCTCGGCATGCGTCCTGGCCTCATCGGGGTAGCTGTGCGCGCCGTCGGGCACCATGAACGGGATCACGACTTCCGGGGCGTCGTAGAGGATCTGGCCGCGGGACACGCGACGCTGTACCGCGTCGGCCGGCCTACCGTCACCGGCGAGATCGGTGCGCCAGCGATCCTTCATCGCGTCGAGCAGGCTGGTGCGCCGGGCGGCGTCGCGCAGCCAGACGAATCGCACCGGATGGGTGTGATGCGGCGCGGGTGCGGTGAGTGCCTCGGCGACAGCGGCTTCCACCAGATCGGGGTCGACGGGTTCGGCAGCGAAGCGACGTACCGACCGTCGCACGAGTTGGGCTTGCCGACGGCCCAGTTCGATCGCCTCCGCGGTGCCCAGCCAGAACAGGTCGTCCTCGCCGCCGCGCACCAGGTTGCGTCCGGTGGAGCCGTCGTCGGCAAGAGCCAGGCCGCGCACCACGGCAACCGGGATGGCGGTGAGCTTCCCCTTGACCAGGTCGGCCGCGCCCGCCACCTCGTCCGCCACGGCGATCTCGGTGACCAGCAGCTCATTACCGTGCGTGTCGATCGATCCGGCGTAGCCGTGCAGCACCGGCAGACCCGACGAGCCGATCGCGACGTCGGTCTGACCGTTGCGCCACGCGCGGCCCATGGTGTCGGTGATGACGACGGCGACGGTCACCCCCAGCCGCCGGGCCAGGCCGGCACGCAGTGCCTGGGCGCTGGCGTCGGGGTCCACGGGCAGCAGCGCCAGTTCCGATGAGCCGATGTTGGACCCGTCCACGCCTGCCGCCGCCTGCACCAGCCCGTAGGCGTTCTCGGTGATGAGCGTGCGGCCCTTGCGCGCCAGTACGCGGACGGCCTCGTCGTCGATCAATTTGCGCCGCAGCGCATCTCGTGCGTCGGGGTCGGTGGGGGCCGGCACGATCCGGCCCTCGCACTTGGACACCACCTTGCTCGTGACGACGACGACGTCGTTGTCGCGCAGCCACGGCGCCGCCGAGGCGATGGCCTCCGTGAGGTCGTCCCCCGGCCGGAAGTCGGGAAGCCCGGGCACGGGAAGGATCTCGACCGGTCCGGCCGCGCCGTGCTCGGGTTCGGTCACCATGCACCCCCGAGATCGGCTGCGATGCCACCCAGATCGAGGCCGGCACGCACCATCTGCGCGGTCGCCTGCGGATCGGTCATCAGCAGCGGTATGGACCGGACTGCGACACCGTCGATCTCGGCGTGATCGCCGTCGTGGACCAGCCAGCCGTCGAGCAGGCCGGTGCCGGACCGTGCCCCGAAATGCTCACCGACGGCCTGTGACGTCGACTCGACGCCGATGACACTGAGGCATTCGTCGGCCATGCCGCGCAATGGCTTTCCGCCGATGATGGGCGAGTACCCGATCACGGGCGCCGACGTCGAACGCAGGGCCCCGCGGACACCGGGCACGGCGACGATGGCACCCACGCTCACCACGGGATTCGACGGGGCCAGGAACACGATGTCGGCCTCGTTGATGGCGTCGACGACATCGGGTGTAGCCGTGGCCTTCTCAGCGCCGACGAACGCGAAACTGTGCGTGGGCACCTGGGCCCGGTATCTGACCCACCACTCCTGGAAGTGGATCGCCCGCCGTTCATCGGTGTCGGGATCGGTGATGACGACATGGGTCTCACATCGATCGTCACTGGCGGGCAGCAGTCGCGCGCCCGGACTCCACCGCTTGCACAGCGCCTCGGTGACCTGAGATAGCGGGTAGCCGGCCCGCAGCATCTGACTGCGCACCAGGTGGGTGGCCAGGTCGCGGTCCCCGAGGCCGAACCAGTCCGGCTGCACACCGTAGGCGGCCAGTTCCTCCTTGGCGTGCCACGTCTCGTTGCGGTGGCCCCAGCCGCGTTCGGGGTCGATACCGCCGCCCAGGGTGTACATGCAGGTGTCGAGGTCGGGGCAGATGCGCACACCGTGCATCCAGGCGTCGTCGCCGATGTTGACCACGGCGGTCAGCTCGTGGCCGGCGTCCGCCGCGCCGGCGAACTGTCCGAGCCCCAGCAACCGTTGGACGCCCAGCAGGAAGCGCGCGCCGCCGACCCCGCCGACCAACACAGTGACCTTCACAACGAACGAGACTAGGCGCATGCCCGACGGCGCTCGCCGGGAGTGCGACCCAACCGCGGCGACCTGCGGCTGCGGAAACGACACGGAATGATCTCAGTGCTATTACTCACACGACACGCCAAGACAGCGACGCGCCGAAATGTCAGAGGCAGATGGTATGAAATTTGGCTCTAGCGCTTGACCCCGGCAGCTAACCCGTGTCTAATCACATCAGTGTCATTTCCCGGTTGGCCGGCCGGTTCCGGTGTCGCAGACCGAGATTCGATCACTTGTTCGAATTGGGATTGCCACAGATCAACAGTGGGCGACATTGAAGAATTGACAGACAATTAGGTGAGGAGGCGGAACATGTCCTATGAGCAGTTTCTCGGCGCAATGGGCAGCACCCCGCACACCAATTTCGACCCGGCGGCTGGGGGGACAACGGGGCGTCCGCATTTGAGCTTGGTCCCCGATGACTTCGAACCCGTGTCGGAAACCGAAGACGACCAGTGGCAGGACCGTGCGCTCTGCGCGCAAACAGATCCGGAGGCTTTCTTTCCGGAAAAGGGCGGTTCGACCCGGGAAGCCAAGCGCATCTGCCTCGGCTGTGAGGTGAAGGACGCCTGCCTCGAGTACGCGCTGGCGCACGATGAGCGGTTCGGAATCTGGGGTGGGCTGTCCGAGCGGGAACGTCGCCGCCTCAAACGCGGCATCATCTGACCCACGCCGGGCGCGGCGTCAGTCGTCGTCGAGCGTCGGGTCGATGACCGACGGTTCGACACCCAGATGGGTGGCCACCTGAGCCACCAGGATGTCATGCAGGAGTTCCGCGAGTTCCAGCGTGTCTTTGGCGCGGCGTTCGATCGGCTTGCGGAACAACACGATTCGCGCGCGTGTCGAGTTACCGCGCACATCGACCCCCGCCGGTATCAGCCGGGCCAGGGCGATCGGCCCGTCGGCGATGACCTCCGGGGGAAACTGCACGTTCTCGGGATCGCGCGCCGAGATGCGCGGTATTTCATCGACGGCGATGTCGAGTGTGCTGAGGCGATCCTGCCATCGTCGATCGATGGGCTCGTACGCCTCGAGCACTGCCATGTCGAATCGTTCGGCGCGGCTGCGCCAGCCAGGAACGGTCTGGGGCAGCAGCGGCCCGCGCACCTCTCGGCCATGCCGAGTGGCGAAAGTTCTGGCCGGGCCGCGTCGGAAGCTGCGGGAATCGGCCACGAGGTAGATCGTAACGACGATGCGCGCGAGGCACGAGCGTGAGGAGGAGTTGCGACGTGTGTCTGGTAACGACGATGCGCGCGAGGCACGAGCGTGAGGAGGAGTTGCGACGTG
>CAMFLL010000029.1 GCA_945957405.1 uncultured Mycolicibacterium sp.
CATCTGAGATGGTCTCGCACACCACGAATACGCGGCGGCCTGGATGGCGGCGCACACGACTAAGGACTGCGGCCGGAGATGGCACACGTTCTGCCAGAACCAGGTCCGCTACCACGGCGCGGCCATCGATCCGGTATGTGATGCTGTGTGCATCACCAGTCACCATCCGCACGCCTGCGTCGACCAAGCGGGCAGGAATCGAAGCAGACAGCACGTCCATTACTCTACTCAGTGACTACTTGTCAAACAACCTATTGTCGATAAATAGCGTTCTGGTTGTTTGACTTAGACCAACCAGTGGCGTATGTGCCGTCCATTGATCCGTCATACGCTGGTCGAGTTTAACGGGTCTAGCGTCGAGGAACCTGAGCAGATGGATGGAGCTACTCTGACGTTTTCGCGGCGACGCCGGTAGCCCAGGCATCGCTGACAGCCGCTGACTCTTCATCAGCGGGTCCGGGGTTCGAAACCCTGACGGCGCACCGTGCAACCGCCCTACTCAGGCAGGGTTTTTGTCGTTTCGGAGTGTTTGCTGCCTATGACAGATGTGACCGATGTGACCGAAAGGTCTCCATATTGTCTCCACACTGCGGGAGCAGACCCACCACAGCAAACGGCGCGTCGGCGTGACATGTGAGACCGCCGTCCTAAGGTCGTGCCGTGTCTAATACGCCTCCCGACCCCGATGCATCTGACTCACGCGAGGACGGTGCACCTACCAAAGAGGCCTGTGCCAAGCTTTATCAGGAAGTCGTTTCGGAACTTGCTTACGTGCAGACCATTGCGGATCAGCCCGGATCGCTACTCTCCGCCGATAATGCGTTCGTGAGCCAGTTCCATACGACGATGCACGAACTGGCGGTTATTCGGCTGTTCAGCTCGCTCGACCACTTGCAACTGACAGCAGTGTCGCTCGGGACAGGATCAGATTTGGTGATCTTTTCCCAGTTCTCATTGGTTCGCTCGGCCCTCGCCGGGGCTTCCACAGCTTATTGGCTACTCTCAGGCGAAACCTCACAACGAAGAATGCGCGCGCTGAGACTTGCGTACTACGACTTGGAACATGAATCTATTTTCGCGAGAAGCATGGCGAAGGAATCGTTTGAGGATATTGACCCACCGAACATGAAAGCATTTCAGAATTCGCAAAACGTGTTGGATAGTACACCGGCGCGTCTTGACGCTATCTATGCCGAATATTGCTCCCTGGCTAAAGCCGCAGGCGAAAACATACCGAAACGACGCGGATTCGGATTTCAGGAAGTACCGGTAATTGAAGAAATAAGCGAAATGATGCGAAACACCGGTCGCATCAAGAAGGAAGCAGAAATTTCGCTGCAATACAGGATTATGAGTGGTTTTGTTCATAACTGCTCATGGGCGATTCGATCTGGAGCAGGAATGAAACTCATAGAAACCGACGACGGACAGCGGATGCAAATAACCGGAAACCCGGGAAACATCTATCGAGGTGCTCGGACAGCATTCATAGTCACCCTGCTTGCCAAAGCCCGATTATCTGAGCTGGCCGCGAAAACATAACAATCATGACGAAACTACGCACCGTCGCGCTGTGTTCGATTGTCGCCCTCGCCACGATACTGCTCACTCTCACGCTGACCGGCGTAATCGGTGTTGTGTATCGATGGATGGTGCGCTACATGGCACCCGAAGTCTGGTCGGCGATTGGTACGTGGGTAACCGCTCTTATCGCGGTCGTCGCAGCCGTATTTGCATGGTCTCAAGTCAAAGTCGCACGCGAGACCCGCGAGGAACAAGCACAGCCAAACGTAGTCCTCTACACAGAACCGAATCCGGCCGACTGGCAGATTCTAGAAATCGTAGTAAAAAACTTCGGCACCACGCCCGCATACGACATCAAGATTTCGATTACTCCGCAGCTCCAAGCGACACCAAATCTTATAAGTGACGGAAATATTGTCGACGTACCCGTACCATCGAGCATTCCCATACTTGCCCCAGGCCAAGCATGGAGGACGATATGGGATGAAGCGACCGAACGTGTAGACCATAAGCGAGAATTGGACCAAAAACTCGGCAATGTGAAAATTTCCCTTGAAGAATATTACAATGAAATTCCGCGTAGGCGTCACACTGCAAAGATTACTTACACTGACAGTAGGCGCGTACCACAGTATCAAACCGATGCCGAATTGGATTTCAATTTGTTGGACGGCGCAACTCAAATTGATATCAAGACGGTACGACTTGACTAAGTTGGTCGAAAGCCTTCGAGACCAGATTAGAGGAATGACGAATATACTTGAGGGGTTTACCAAAGAACACAAAGGCGTTTGGGTCTACCCCGCCGATGCGGACGCCGAGCGCAGTTATCAAACTGAAAAGAACAACAAATTGATGGCGAAACTCAAGCAGCGTCAATAGGTATACGCAGAGCGCCAGTCGCAGGCCACCTCACCCGCATCAGAACCTGAACCTGAACCGGGAACCTACGGGCCGTCCAACACAACAGCTCGCCGTCGCCATTGGGTCGAAGCAGTGCTGTACGGGCGCTTCTAGCCTGGTCTACTCATCGAAATCACGTTCGCACCAAACCCACCAGAGGTCGGCACGACGAAGGGGCGCATTCTTGCCGCCGTCGCCTTCGGTGATGTAGTCGGCGTATACGGTCAGCGTCGTGACGAAAGACGCGTGACCGAGCATCTTCGACACCGCCATGTAGTGCTCGCCTGCGCTCAAGCTCATCACGGCGAAAGCGTGGCGCAGATCGTGCCAGCGCACATGACCCAAGCCGAGCGCCGCCAAGGCGGGCGCGAAGTAGTGTTTCGCGATCCCGGCCGGATCGATCAGTTTGCCCCACTGGTAGCCGTGCGACGGCGCGCACCGAATCGCATCGGCCTGCTGATCGGCTTTCACGAAACGGCGATCCAGAATCCTCGCCGCCGCCGTGTAGTGCTCCCCCGTGCTCAATGACATGACCGCGAACGCATGCCGCCGATCGTGCAGCTTGATCCACTCCACTACGCACTCGCCACCACTATGGTCGGCAAACATGGATCCGTCGAACTTAACTCCTGAACAGTCGCGACGCCGCGACCACTACCACGATCAGGCCACGCCATTGCTGCAGTAATACGCGGCGGGTTTGTCACCTCCATGGACTTCTCATTCGAAGTTGAGACCACCACAAATTTGAAGAAAGCCGACATCGCGTTCATGGCTTGGGCTGGGCCGTGGGCGCAGGCGCACTGGGAGGACAACTGCACAGTGGAACGAACAATGGAGTTGCTCCAGACTCAAAGTTTCGTTGATTGGCCCGCATATGAGGAAGCGGCAAACCCTCGGAGAGCTGCTGAGATGGACGTTCGGCGTGCGGCCTTTAAAGCAGAGGTGGCATTTACGCAGGGTCTTCCGAAGCCCACCGATTTGCCCTCCGTGAGCCCACCTCACCCAGATTGGCACGCCGAGCCGACCAAGGCGTGGCCCGAAATTGAGCATCTGGCAGAGGGTCTGCTGAAAGGCGAAACACTTATCGATCTCAGAAACGGGCAACAGCTAGTTCTTGACGAGACTCGCGACTACAAGTACTGGTGGGACCCGGACCAGCCAAGCATCGACGATGAGGAAGACACCTAGCCAGTGGTGTACGGGGCCGACCACTTCGTGATCGTTGGTTCAAGGCTGTCGGGGTAGAGCTGTTGCCGACTGGTAGGCGCGCCTCGCCGCTGGGCTTGCGCCTCGTACAGCGCCACCCCGCATTCGACCATCCCGACCGCCGCCGCGAAGCGGTCAGCAGCGAGTTTCCAATTTACCCGTCTGGACGTAATCTATTGCCCACTTCAGGCCATGGACGAAGCGAGAACCGAGGGTTTAGAAGCGCTCCACGGCGACTCGAAACCATTGGCGAACAGCCCGCCGGGGGTCTCGACGTCGCTATTCAGGGACAGCGGGAATGTCGTGGTCGCCAGCCAGCTGATTGCGCACCCTCCTCGATAACTCACGCCGTAAAATCGCTGGTTAAACACTCAGTTGAAAGGTCTCAACTCGTGTCGTAGTGGCCAAGTCCCCCCTCGGACACGATTTCTTAGCTATGCAGATAGAAATTTCAATCCGACCTATGTCGAAGCGGGTTTCCTGCGTTTGCTGAGGTCGATCTGACTTCGCTTTGTTGACACGTTTCTCCACTACGTCGCAGCAGCACTGCAAGCGCAAGCGCGACCCGTGCTTACCGACGAGCAGGCCTCGCAACATCGCTCAGTAAGTCATCACGCGGAATACGCGGATATGTGGAATCCCCAACCCGATCGTCAATCCCCCGCGGGGCGGCACAGTGCCGGCTGGGTTGGTTAGTGCGGCGCGACCTGACAGACCGCCGCAGTGCGATTAACTAACGCCGAGGAGACGGCGGCTACGAACGGCAAACAAGCATCTATGAGCGGGCCGATCCATAGGCGCGCCGCCACTGACGCGGTGCTCATCGTTGGGCCAAGCACACAGCTTCGTCGTGGCGGCTCCCGTCCGCTCAGCCGCTCCCGTCCGCCGCCACAAAGGCTGAAGTCTGCGCGTCGACCACGCAGAAGCCGTCGTGATCTGCGGTGTGAGAACTTTCTTTACTGATATCAAAATAAACTGCTCAGCAGATGACCTAATCGATAATGACGGTGGCCTGACGCGGTACCGTCAAACCGGGTTGGTTACACAGCCTCCCGGAAACGTCATGGCGGCGATCTGATTTCCCCGCCGATGGGTTCCCACCCGACGTCAGCCGACTTTCACGGTCGAACGTCTGGGGGGGTGAACCGACGGGCACAGAAGCGAGGCTCGACGGCCGCGGCGCGCTGCGGTGGTGGAGTCCGGCCGGGTCTGTACAGTCAGGGCGTCCGAAACAATCGGCTCCGCGCTCCCATTGGAGCGACGGATCATCTGGGGCGAACAAGAGAGGGTTCCGCTCCTCCACAAACACCGTCAGCCCCGGCAGGGGCGGGCGACGGTCGTACCCCAGCGGCTCCAACAGTGCGTTTCACGCGCGATCGCGCGGTAGGCCATCGGCACAACGAGTACCCGGCGCCGTAGCGCCGCAGCCAAAAGGATTGTCGTGAGCCAATTTACCGAGACGATGTATGCCAATGCCCGCTGGAGCCTCAACGGTATGGTCACCGGTGAGCCCGATGCTCCCGTCCGCCATACATGGGCCCAGGTCCATGGGCGTGCCCGTCAGGTCGCTGGAGGACTGGCGGCAGCCGGTGTCGGACACGGCGACGCCATTGCGGTGCTCGCCGGTGCTCCTGTCGAGATCGCCCCGACAGCGCAGGGCATTTGGATGCGCGGCGCGAGTTTGACCATGCTGCATCAGCCGACACCGCGTACCGATCTACAGCGCTGGGCCGAGGAGACCACGTCGGTGATCAACATGATCGACGCTGCGGCAGTCATCGTGTCCGATCCCTTCATGGCCGCAGCGCCTGTCCTGGCCGAGCTCGGCATGCGTGTGCTTACGGTCAAGGAGCTACTCGACGGCCGCCCCATCGTGCCCGTGGACACCGACGACGACGACATTGCGCTCATGCAATTGACGTCCGGGTCTACGGGTTCACCGAAAGCCGTTCAGATCAGCCACGGTAACTTCGTCGCGAATGCCGAGGCGATGATCGCCGGTTGCAACTTCGACATTGACACCGACGTGATCGTCAGCTGGCTGCCGTGTTTCCACGACATGGGTATGACGGGCTATCTGACCGTCCCGATGTACTACGGAGCAGAGCTCGTCAAGATCACGCCGATGGATTTCCTGCGCGATACGTTGTTGTGGGCCAAGCTGATTGACAAGTACAAGGGCACCATGACAGCCGCGCCGAACTTCGCCTACAACTTGTTCGCCAAGCGGCTGCGCAGGCAGGCCACGCCCGGCGAGTTCGACCTGTCATCGCTGCGGTGGGCGCTCTCCGGTGCCGAGCAGGTCGATCCTCTCGACGTTGAGGACCTATGTGACGCCGGAAGGCCGTTTGGCCTTCGACCCGAGGCGATCATCCCCGCATACGGCATGGCTGAGACAACGGTCGCGGTGTCGTTCTCGGAATGTGGCGGCGGCATGGTCGTCGACGAGGTCGACGCCGACCTGTTGGCCGTCCTGCACCGCGCCGTGCCGGCGAGCAGGGGACACACGCGGCGACTGGTATCGCTCGGCAAGCCACTGAACGGACTGGAGGTACGCATCGTCGACGAGGACGGCAGCGTGTTGCCGCCGCGCGGCGTCGGCGTCATCGAGGTGCGCGGCGAACCGGTGACCAGGGGCTACACCACGGAGGTCGGCTTCATTCCCGCGCAGGACGAGCGGGGCTGGTACGACACCGGCGACCTGGGCTACCTGACCGAGACGGGTGAAATTGTCGTGTGCGGCCGGCTCAAAGACGTGATCATCATGGCGGGCAAGAACATCTACCCGACCGACATCGAACGGGCGGCCTGCCGTGTCGACGGAGTCAGGCCCGGCTGTTCGGTGGCCGTGCGGCTGGACGCCGGACACTCGCGCGAGACGTTCGCCGTGGCGGTGGAGTCGAAGTCATATGGGGATCACGACGATGTGCGCCGCATCCAGCACGCGATCGCACACGAGGTGTTCGCCGAAGTCGACGTGCGGCCGCGCAACGTAGTCGTGCTGCAGCCGGGGATCATCCCCAAGACCCCGTCGGGCAAGCTGCGGCGCGCCCACGCGCTGTCACTCGTCAACTGACTGAAACGGCGTGATCCCGCCGCGCGGCGAGTACTTTGGCGCTCACCATGGCCGACTACGACGCGCAGCCCGGTCGGCCGGAACCACCGGCCGGGATCGACTTGTCCCGCGCACAGTTGATCGCGGACGAGGTCGATCTGTATGCCGGGCTACGAGGGGTCGCCGGACTGGTGGCCGGCGCGCGGGGAGTGATCGAACTGCTCGGCGACGTGGCGGACTTCGCGGAGCAGGCCATCCCGGGCGTCGATGGCGTGGGCGTCGCCCTGGTCGAGCGGCACGGCGACAAGTCACGTGTTCAAACACGGGCTGCTACAGCGGATTTCGTCCACGACATCGACGTCGTCCAGTATCAGGAGTTCAACGAAGGCCCGTGCATCACGTGTATGGAGTCGCGCCGCGCATGTATCAGCGGGTCGCTGGGTAGCGACAAGCGATGGCCGCAATTCGGCGGCCGGGTAGCCCGGATGGCCGTGCATTCGGCGTTGTCACTGCCGCTGATGGTGGGCGACGAGGTGATCGGCGCGATCAACGCCTATGCCCGCAACCGTGACGCGTTCGGCGAGCATGCCGTGCAACTGGGGTCACTGTTCGCCGGGCCTGCGGCGGTATCGGTGTACAACGCGCAACTGCTAGCCGGAGCGCAGGAGCGGACGAAAGCGCTGCAGCGCGCGCTCGAAAGCCGGGCGGTGATCGATCAGGCGATCGGCATCGTTCGCAGCCGGTCAGGTGTCAGCGCGGAAGTGGCGTTCGACCGGCTCATCCGGCTGAGCCAAACCGAGAACGTCAAGCTTCATCTCGTCGCCGAGCGGATCGTGGAGGAAGCGGCGCGCCGGGCTCGGTCTCGGCATCACGCTTGAGGCGTTGCGGAGTCGAATGCGGCGATGGCCGCCAGCAGCGTCGGCCGGGCCTGCCGATCGGTCATGATCCGTCGGGCCACATCGGTCAGATGGTCGCCGTGGGTACGTGCGTAACTGCGAAGAAGTTGAAATGCCTCCTCGACGGAGATGTCTAGCGTTTCACGCAGGAAACCTTTGGCCTGTTCGACGACGATGCGGCTGGTCAGTGCCGAGCGGAGCTGCGGCATGACCGTCGAGGCTGTATGTGGGTTTTCCTGCAGGATCGCGACTGACGCGATGTGGGCAAGCGTTTGGCCGACGAGGAGATCTGCCTCGTTGAGCTCGCCGGATTGGGTTCCGAACAGGCCGAGCGCGCCCATGACGCGGCCTGCGGCACGCATCGGGACGGCGTGCACGGAGGAGAAGCCGGCCTCGATCGCGGCGGGGACGAAGCGCGGCCAGCGGCTAGCTTCGGCGTTGAGGTCGGCAACGGAGACCGGCTGCCCGGTGAAATAGCAGTCGACACAAGGACCTTCGTCCGCCTGGAGTTGGAAGAGCTCCAAGTCCCGGGTCGCCTCGGACGTGGCCGCGAGCAGGACGAGCTGCTCGAGCGGGTCGGCGAGCAGGAGGCCGGCCGACTCCACGTCGAGCAGTTCGGCGCAGCGCTCGGTGAGTTCGGTGAGCAGGTCGACGACGTCGAAGTCATCGAGCAGGCTGTCGACGAGCGTAACGACCGCGTCCAGTACACGGGTTTCACGAGGGGTCTCGGTCATCTCGCACTCCGTCCCGGGTTGCGTAGGGCATTAGTCGGCCTCGAGCCGCAGGCGGCGATCGAGGATGTCGCGGGCGACGTCGGTGGAGCTGCGGCCGGTGGCATAGGCGTGCGCGCGCAGGCGCACCAGGGCCTCGGCGGGTTCGACCCCGAGTTGTGCGACGAGCATCCCGGTCGCCTGGCTGACTTCGGCGCGGGACAAGGCGTGAAGTTCGGCCCAGGTGTTGCTTTCCGGGTCGGTAACGGCGGACTGAAGGTCGGCGTCAAGGAGGTCCAGCATGGGGACACCGGCAAGTTCGGCGGCGACGATGGCGGCGGCGAAGTGTTCGCCCTCGAGAAGCCCGGGCTGGGCGCGGAAGAGGTCCAGGGCGCCGATGTGCTCACCGGCGACGAGGACGGGCATGGCGAAGACGCCGCGGATGTCGTGGGAGAGCATGGCCGGGCCGTAAATCGGCCAGCGAGGGTCTTCGGGGTCGGCGAGGTCAGCAACGAGGACTGGTGCGTGATGGGAGACGGAATCCAGGCATGGGCCTTCACCGAGCGTGAACTGCAGTTCGTCGTAGACGCGCGCGAGATCGCCGCTGGAGCCGAGCGTTCCGTTGTTGACACCGTCGAAGACGATCGAGATAGCGGCCGCATCGATGTCGAGGAGCCCCACACAGGCCTCGCAGAGCCGATCGGCGGCCTCGACCCCGCGCCGCCCGTCGACGGCGGCGAGGAGTTGGTCAGGGATCGCCACATCTAGCCGAGCAGATGGGGGGCTGTGGGGCGTGTCATTCCTCCACCCTCCTCTACTTGGGGCGGCTTGGCGAGGATAGGTGATCAGCGCCGGAAGCCGACCGCTCGTTGACGCGCCGACCAACCAGGCGTGTACTGGAGGTCTACTAGCGAAAGACCTCAAATGCTCCGCCGCCTCCTGCTCCATCCGGTAATTCAGCCCGCCGCGAGTCGCGCCGCCGACGCCCGGCGCGCAATCGCTCGTATTCAGAGCAAGATTGCGTTCGGTAATCGGAATCACGACACGCGGCTCGAACACCAACAGCGAGCCGACCGCGGTCGTGAGCACGACACGCCAGCACCGTAGTCACCCGGTCAACGCCCGCGCCCCCGCGCGTGCGCCCGCAACGCCGTTTGCAGCCCCACGATCCGACCGCCCGACCGCGTAGTCGGCGCAGCGGAGGTGCTGAACTTGTGCTCCGCCGCGGTTTCCGGCGCACTGTCACTCGTCGCCCACAACAATCCGTCGGGCAGCGCCAGTTTGTGGATCGTTCGCAGCGTCAGAAGATACTGCCGCACAAGCGGACCGGTGGTGTAATGCAGATCGTATTTGTCGCACAGCGCCCGTACCCGGACGGCGATTTCCGCATAACGGTTACTGGGCAGGTCGGGAAACAGGTGGTGTTCGATCTGGTAACACAGATTTCCGGTCGAAAATGCCAGCAGTGGACCAGCTTTGAAGTTCGCAGCACCCAGCATCTGCCGCAGATACCACTCGGCCCTGGTTTCATCCTTCAGTAACTCGGCCGTGAATTTCCCTGCCCCATCCGGGAAATGCCCGCAGAAGATGACCACATACGTCCACAGGTTCCGCAGCAGGTTGGCCATCGCGTTCGCTGCCAGAGTCCTGCGCCACCGAGATCGGCTCAACGCCGGGAAGAGCACGTAGTCCTTGACCGCCTGGCGACCGATCTTTGCGATCAACGCCCTTGTCTGCGTGGCACTTTCGACAGGTGTCGCCACCCGTAAGCGTTCGAAATCCACGTCGTGCAGGGCGATCCCCCATTCGAATGTGGCAGCCAACAACAGGTTCTGAAGCGGCTGCAGCAGATATTGCGGCTTCCAGGACTGATCGCGGGTTACTCGCATCACGCCGAAGCCGAGATCGTCATCCATGCCGAGAACGTTGCTGTACACGTGGTGGCGATAGTTGTGCGAATATCTCCACTGCGAGGACAGCCCCATGTCCCACTCCCAGGTAGTGGAGTGAACTTCGGGATCGTTCATCCAATCCCATTGACCGTGGAGGACGTTGTGGCTGATCTCCATGTTGTCGACGCTCTTTGCATAGGCCAGCGTCGCGGTGCCCAAAGCCCAGCCGGCGCGTGAACGAGTGCAGCCGATGAGCAGGCGCCCAACGACGTCGAGCGTCCGTTGGAGCTTGATGGTGCGCTGGATATAGGCCGCGTCGCGTTCCCCGCGGGAGTCCTCGATGTCTCGTCGAATCGCGTCCAATTCGTGTCCGAGTGCATCGATGTCCGCCTCACTCAGATGGGCGTACGCAGCGATATCGGTGATTGCCATGAGATTTCCTGGTCGATCCGCCCCTACAGGCGACGGTCTGGGCTCTTGTGAAAACCCGAAGTGGGTGCGGACGACCGGCCGAGATTGATGAAGATGACAGAAGCGCGTCGGCGTACCTCCAGCGTACGCCCGCCAATGCTGAGCGTCGCAGGCGCAGGAGAGTAAAGTCGGGGAATCGGGACCACCAAGGCCCCCATGATCAAGGGGTCAGGATGTCTGATAAATCTCCTCGGCAAACGATGAGCAAGAAGTCCGGGAAATCTCTCAAGGAGAAACGCGCCGTCAAACACGCCAAGGCCGCCGCCAAGGTCTCGTCCACCGAGGCGTTGCTTCATGACAAGAAGCGCTGAGGTACAACATCTTTCGTTAGGCATCTTGGCTCGCTCGCGCAAGCCGAATGAGCGCAGGCTGCCGATCCACCCGGCGCATTTCGTCAAGATCGACCATCAGATCCGGCGCCGGATCTTCGTCGAGTACGGCTACGGGGCAGAGTTTGGGTCCACAGACGACGCGCTGGCTGGACTCGTCGGCGGAGTCAGGACCCGGGATCAACTCATCGCCGACTGCGACGTCATCCTCTTGCCGAAAGTTCAGGCCGACGACCTGGCCGAGCTCAGGGCGGGACAGGTCGCCTGGGGCTGGCCACATTGCGTCCAGGACACCGCGCTTACGCAAACTGCCATCGATCGGCGACTGACCTTGATCGCCTTCGAGGCGATGAACCACTGGCAGGCCGACGGCGGATTCGGCCTGCACGTCTTTCACAAGAACAACGAACTGGCCGGGTACTGCTCAGTCATCCACGCCATGCAGCTGGCCGGGATCACCGGCAGCTACGGCCGGCGGCTGCGGGCTTCCGTCATCGGATTCGGCGCCACCGCCCGTGGCGCGGTCACCGCGTTGAATGCCCACGGCGTCGACGATGTCCGCGTACTGACCAATCGCGATGTCGCGGCTGTCGGTTCGCCGATTCACTCCACTGAGATCATCCAGATGGGCCGCGACGACGACGCGCCCAACCGGACGTGGGCCGACACGCCGGACGCCGGCGTTGTGCCGGTGGCCCGTGTACTTGCCGACAATGACATCGTCGTCAACTGCGTACTACAGGACCCAACGGCGCCACTGATTTTCGTGACCGAGGAGGATCTTTCCACGTTCACACCTGGGAGCCTGATCATCGACGTCTCCTGCGACGAAGGCATGGGTTTCAGTTGGGCGCATCCGACCACGTTCACCGAGCCGATCGTCGAGTTGCCCAACGGCGTCCACTACTACGCCGTGGACCACAGCCCGTCCTACTTGTGGAACTCGGCAACGTGGGAGATCAGCGAGGCATTGCGGCCCCACATCGAGACGCTTCTCGGCGGGCCTGCGGCGTGGAATTCGACCCCCACGATCTGCCGGGCCATCGAGATTCGCGACGGTGTCGTCCTAAATCCCGACATCCTGTCTTTTCAACACCGCGACACTGCCTATCCGCACGCCATCCGCACTGACAGCTGCGCACCACGGCCTGCGGGTCAGCGACCGCCTTCGGAGTCCCACGTCGACTGAGCTGCATCGGCTTCATCGCGATCGCTTTCCTCACACCGGACCCTGCGTCGAACACCGGCACGGAGGATGTCGAAAACGGTCAGCGGGACATGACAATCGTCGTGGCTGCCGGTAACCGGCGCCTTGGTGATGTGCGTCATGACTTGCTCTCTTTCGGCCCGCTGTCGCGAGCACTCGTTGTGGTCCCTGGGTGCCGAATCGTATGTCGCCTTAGCCGGCGGTTGTTCATTGGTTCGCTCGCCGATTTCTGATGTTCGAGCTGCCGGATCAGCTCACGCTTCGCTTCTCCCAGGGCACGACCGAAGTCGGGATTTTCAGCCACAGCCACCAGCAGCGGACGACCGGGCAACCGCGTGCGCAAGGTGATGCGTTGTTCAGCGCCGCCACGGTCTTGCAGGGCGACGTCGATGTCGATGTCGCGCGGGTCCCACTTGCCCAGATACGGTGCCAGCAACGACAACGAATCCATCACGAAAGACTGTTCTTTGGCTGCGAAGCCCGCTCCGACCCGGATCGCATTCTTGCGAAAGGCCTTTCGCTGATCGTCTTGAGAATTTTTCATCGTGCCCTCCATGGCGGGAATTTCAGCGCATCTTCTCGGGGATGGAATTCAGCGCGTGCAACACATGCACGGCCAGTTCCCCTGCGGCCTTGTCCGAGAGGTCGGAGTGGGCACGGATCGTGTCGCTCACCAATTCGACGCGTTGAAGGTAAGGAGTGCGCAATGTCGGCGTAGTCATCTGAATTTCCTTCATAGTCGAACATGTTCGCTCGCAATCGAGCTGCTCGATACCTATGACGCTACGCCGATTTTCGTCGCCACGTATGACGAACTTGTGCTCACCCGATCGACACCAGTTGGTCGATCGAGTCCCATGGAAGGTCCCCGGCGACGATGGCCCTCACCTCGAACTGATTCAGTGTTATCGAACCCTTGTGGTTGTCCAGGAAGGCAATATCGGCGGCGTCGCGTCCGGTGGCGATGCGGACCAACGTCTGTCGCGGCGCCAAGAGAGTCCCGTCAACCACCCGCCAGTGCCCGTCGACGAATGCCTCGGCGACGGCGTGGAAGTCCATGGGAGCGAGCCCCGGCGCATAGACCGAGACGACCCTGGCAGGCACGTTCACCGCCCGCAACAACGCCACCACCAGGTGGGCAAAGTCGCGACACACCCCCGCGCCGGCAAGGAGCGTATCGACGGCACCGTCGATGGGATCGCTGGACCCTGGTACATAGTGCAGTCGGGTCCCGACCCACGAGGACACCTTTTCCAGCAAGGTTGTCGAATCGAGGTACTCTCCGAATTCTGTTGCAGCGAAGCCGAAGAACTTGTCAGCCTCGGCGTAGCGGCTCGGACGCAGGTACATGGAGAGGTCATACTCGGTCACCGGCGCCGGATCCGTCCGGCCGATGATGGTGGCTGTGTAGTCGACGGTCAGCACGCCGATCGGTACGTCCAGCTTGTGAATGCGGTTGCCGTGTGTGCCACTGATTTCCATCGGTTGCACGCTCGCGCCGTCCAGTACAAATGACAGGGCTTCGTCGACTGAGGCGTTGGGATGCGGCGCGGCCGCGATCTGGAATTCCAACGTCGTCGGCGCCGTGATTTCGACTTCGAGGTGCGCGGCAACGTCTCGTCTCATGGGTGCTCCTCCTGTTCGCGGACGGTCACGCTGCGAGCGCTGCGAGGAGCTCACTGAGCCGCACCGTCGCGAATCCGATTGCAGCGTCACCGATTCCATACGGCAGCACAACCGCACCGTTGTGGGCCAGCGCACCGCACGAGTAGACGACATTGGGCACGTAGCCCTCCTGCTCGTCAACGGCGGGACTCAACAGCGGCTGGCGCAGCTGACCGATAATCCTGGTCGGGTCGTCGAGGTCGAGCAAGATCGCCCCGATGCGGTATGTGCGCATCGGGCCGACACCGTCGGTGAGCACCAGCCACCCCGCCTCAGTTTCGATGGGTGAGCCGCAGTTTCCGAGTTGCAACGCTTCCCACGCCCGAGCCGGCTGCTGGCAGGCGGCCGATGTCGCCCATTCGAATGGGTGGTCTGAGAACGCAATGGAATTCGATTCGCGGTCCGATCGCGACATCGCCGCGAAACGACCGCCGATCCGTCGTGGAAACAGCGCCAGACCCTTGTTAGCCGCGGCGCGCCCCACCATCGGCGTCGACGTGAACGTTCGGAAATCCGTCGTCTGCAGCAGCTGCTGGCTGATATGCGATCCGCTGTACGCGGTATAGCTGGCATAGAACGCGACTGTGCCGTCGTCGTCGACGAAACGGACGAATCTGGCGTCCTCCATGCCGGCGGCTTCGGCGCTTGTCGCCGGCCACAGGACACGCTCGGAAAAGGCTAGGTGGTCGCCGAATTCGACAGCATAGGTCCGGTCGGCGATCGTGCGCATCAGCGAAATCGTTTCGGTCGCACGACCGCGCGTGCGTCGGTGCGTCTCGAGGTTGCCGAGCTGCTCGTCGAGGTCGGCTCGAGTGAACCGCTCACCGAGCGCATCGAGGACGAAGTGGGCCGCCTCCCCCGGCCCTTGCAGCCGGCCTAGCTCGCTGCGCATCACTGCGCCGTCCAACAGTGTTGACACCACCGTGCCCGCGGTCGCGAAGTCAGCCGGGTCGTCGATGGTGACGTCGCCTGCTTCGTCGACGACGCCGGTGCGGAACCCGATAGAGGAGCGGTGACCCTCACCGATCCCCCGCACGCTCATCACGAATCGTAACCTGCCAGAGGGGATTCCGGCCTGATCAGGATGGGCCACCACACTGGGATTGCACAACGCGGCGCCCTCGATCGCATACTCGTTGGTGAACACCGCACCCAGCAACAACATTCGCACATCGGAAAGTTGCCGCGTGGGATCGAGCCGGTCGGCGATTTCACGGGCGTGCCGCCGGAATGTGCCGACGAGATCACGATGACGCCCGTCGAAGCGGAGGACCACGTCATCAAGGGACGCGCGGGCCTCTTCCTCGTCGAGCGCAAGGATGCGAGCAAGCACTGCGCCCGCACGGGAGTCCTGCTTCTCGAAACCCTCCTGCCCGGGCACGAACAGCCGCGTGATGACTCGGGCCGGGTCGGCCCGCAGCCGAATCGGGCAACGCGTCACCAGACCGGTCCGCACCGAAGTCATTGCGGCACAGCCGATAGGCGTTGGGCATGTTGCATGGTGGAGATCACCGCCAGGGTCGACTCCGCGCCCTGATTGCCGTTCACCCCGTCGGCGTGCAGCCCGTCGTATCCGCCACCGGTGTGCGGGTCCCACATTAACTCGTTCGCGTCGTTGTCGCCCATGAACCAGGCCGCCGCGGCCCTGAGACCGTCGCGCCAAGTATGGTTCGCGTCGACGACGGCCGCACGCGCGCACGCGTCGGCCAGCGTTGCCACCTCGACCGGCTGCTGATCGAATCCGGGCTTGTCGTCCGCCGGTCCTCTGCCCGCGACGGGGGTGGGCGACAGATGGTCGTCTGCCGTCTCGACAGAAAGCAACCAGGCCAACAGATCCAGTCCGCGCTGGCGCAGCGCCGAGTCGTCGAGCGCGGCGCCTGCGGCGATCATTGCTTCTGGGAGGACACCGTTCGCGTATGTCAGACGCGGCTCGGGCCACGGCCACGATGCGTCATCGCTGGCATCGGGCACCGTAGCGGCGTAATCGGTCAGCAGTGCGCGAGCCTGACGATGCTCAGGATCGAAGGCCAGAAGTTCGGTAGCGCCCAGCGCAGCGAACGCCATTGCTCGCGGCCATTCCGATCTCACCTGGGCCGCGCGCTCGAATTGCATGATGGCCGACTGGCGCGCCCACGCGACGTCGCTGTGCGCGGCGGCGGTTCCCAGACCCCACAGGCACCGCCCCCAGGCGTCCTCCAAGGCCGGCTCGTCGACCCAGCTGCCCGTGCTGTCCATCCGATTGCGACACGCGCCGGTCAGGGCCTGCGCATCGTTGAGGAAGTGAAGAGCGACTCCGGCCAGACCGTTGAGCGTGCGGTCGGTCCCCTCGTGTCGGGTGGCGACGACGAGCACTCGCGCCACGTCGTCGGTGCAGTAGCCGTGCTCCGGCAACGGCTCGGCCAGTCGGGCGTGCTCCAACGTGCCGCGCCCATCCGTCAGCCGCAGCAGATGGTCGTATACCGGCGGCGAGTAGTTCATGTGCGCATCAGCCGCTGCGTGATGAGCCGATGCGCCAGGGTCAGATATGCATCCGCGACGACCGGCCACGCCATGGCGGGCGCTAACCGGCGGGCCTCGGCCGCCATGGCGCCGGCCAATTTCGGCTGTGTCAGCACCCGGCGCAGGGCAGATGCCAGCGCATCGGGATCGTCGTGCGCGACGACGATGCCCGCCCCGGTCGACAACAGCTCGATGGCGTGCGGGAACGCGGTCGCCACGACGGGCCGTCCGCTCGCGACGGCGTCGACCAAGACACCGGAGGTCGCCTGATCGGTCGAGTCGTAGGGCAGCACGACGACCGCCGCAGACTGGATGAGTGCGGTCAACATCGCGACGTTGCGATACCCCGTATCGAAGTGCACCGAGTCGGCGACGCCGCTGCGGCCCGCCTGTTCCACCCGCGCCTCGCGGTACGCCTCGCCCTCGGCGGCGAGCACTTTCGGATGCGTTCGGCCTGCGACCAGGTACTGCGGCCGGCCTGGCAACTCAGCCAGCGAACCCATTGCCTCGATCACCCGCTCGATGCCCTTCCCCGGACCCAGTAGGCCCCAAGTCAACACCGTCGGACGGCCGCGCCGAACGCAGGCAGGGGTAGCCGGGACCGTCGCCCCGTGCGGGATGATGGTGATTTTGCGGCGATCGACGGTGAAGCCACACCGGAGCCGATCACTGGCCGCCTCGGACATCACGACAAGGTGATCAGCGCGTGCCGCTACTTCCTCGAGAACTGAACGTTGGTGTGCCGTAGGGTCTTTGAGGATGGTGTGCGCGATCACGATGGATGGAACCCGCAGGCCGTCGATGACGTCCACGACCTCATCTCCGTCGACGCCGCCATAGATACCGTACTCATGCTGAATCAGCGCGACGTCGCTCTGGTTCAGCAACTCGACGCAGGCCGCGACGGACGCCGGTGAACCGTTGGCCATCTCTCCGATGACGATGTCCGTGGTGCACGCCGATCCATCGGAGAGACGCACGACGCTGACATCGGCGCCAGTGGCGCGCAATCCCCTTGCCAAAGCCGCGGAGAACGTCGCCAGTCCGCATGGCATCGGTGGATACGTACTCAGAATGCCGAACCTGGTGGAGGCGCTAAATCCTTGATCCCGAACGGGAATCGTCGACGACGAGGGGGTAGATAGGGTGGTCAAGGTTTTCCCAACTGACGGTTGTATCGGTGTGTCCGGTATGAGCGATTACTCGGCGCGGGTCAGCGGCTACGCGGCTGACCGATCCCGGAATTGAGCTGGGTTCCCAACTGCTTTGACGATACACCCACCAGCCGACGGCGCCCCAGCTGTCGGTGCATCGTCGATATGCCTGGAACTCAACCCGTTACGACTCATGCGCAACCGATCCGGCTGCCGATGTCGGCTAACGCCAGAAGTGCTTCTTGAACCTCTTCTGGTCGCCTTCGACATCGGTCCACTGCCCGGACGTGTAGCGGTAGGGTTCTTTGGCGCCGCTGCGGACGACGTCGAGCGTGCCGTCATGGTGCTTGATGTACGAGTCACCGAATCGCATGAACTGGTCGGTGCCGCCATGACGCAGTGTCACTTTGACTGTCATGATTGAAACCTCCTGATACTCCGGTGAAATGCCGGGCGGTAGCTGGCGGTGGGACGTTCTTGTCCCACCGTGGCGGTGCCGAGCATGTCACCGGTCGACGAGCCGTTGTCCGGCGCCGCCGCGGTCATCATCGCCGTGTGCGCGAGTTCCGGCTCGGTGTCCGGAGGAACGACGAGCAAGAGGATCTTCCTGCGGTCGACGCCCTGAACTTCCATGGTGTTTACCGGGTGGCGTTGATATCCGTCGAGTCGAACCGACCGGCCGCCGGTAGACAGCCGTCTCGGAACCCGCGCCCATTCGGCAAGGTTGTACATCACGCGTTCGATCTCGCCGAGGCGAACCGAAAGTACCGCCAGCAGATCCGGTAGCTCGTCTGCGAGGTTGTCGCTACGCGGCCACCATGCCCCGTCGACATGCCCGGATACCGGAGCCTTTGGCTTCAAACGCAGCCTCGGCGTGTTGTCGGGACCTGGTTGGTGCAGGCCGGCAACGGGCCGGCTCAATTGTCGTGCCATGACGACGTTCCTGTCTTGGCCGCGTAACGGCCATATTCACTCGAATCGGCGGCGACCCAGTCTCAACTGGTCGCGCGCGACATACCGTCGACTCCGTGCGTTTGCGTCCCGAACGGACGCCAATGCGGACTCCATATGCGAGAGCCGTTGTGTCTCATTGCCTCTCGGTATCGAGACCCTCGCTCCTCAAAGAGGAGCGGTAGACTGATCGACCACTGGACCCTGAAAATTGGGGGCCTGGATGGTCCCGGTAGCACAAGCCTACGCCTACCGGCGACCGGCGTCTATGCCGGCAGGGTGACCATCGCTCGTCGCCGAACCACTGTCCGTTCTGAGGGCGTCAGCATGTGTCGACACGCCACAAAGCGTGCCGAGGTTCAGAGCCCTTCATCAGCGAGGGTCGCCTACCGTAGTCCTGGCGGATCTGGGCAATGAACGACGCGAATCAAACACTGCGGCCGCCTCTTTCGTAGAGTTCGGCCATTGTCGCAAGTCTCGCGGAAGCGGGAACTTCGACCACGGCAAGCCGCCATCAGGGATGCTGTGACGATGAAGCAATTCCGCCGCGG
Source organism: uncultured Mycolicibacterium sp. (assembly GCA_945957405.1). GTDB lineage: Bacteria > Actinomycetota > Actinomycetes > Mycobacteriales > Mycobacteriaceae > Mycobacterium. Next base: position 19,017 of record CAMFLL010000029.1, read on the forward strand.
TGAACTCGTTATTGACGTTGTTGATTCTGGGACGCAATGATGCTCGAGCTTCGGCGCAGCGAGGGGTGTCGAGGCGCCGGTTGACGACCAAGATTGCCCGTTGGAGGGGGCAGGTGCGGTTCGGGCGTCGTGTCGTCGGCGCGCAAGGCTTGGCGTGCCGGCCACGAGCACGATGGGTTCGAGCAGAGCCACCGCGCCGACCACGATCCCGAAGAGGAACATTGTGCCGGTGGACCACGTGACGTGGTAGCCGAACACGGTCGGCGGGTGGGGGCCCCTGCAATACTCGGCACGCCAACGACTGTGGCGCACGAGGATCAATCCAACGGTGGCGAGCATTCGACACCGTTGATCCTGTTGCAACCCCCAGTACACGCTCCTTAAGCCCGCCTGTCAACAGTGTTGACGCATGCCGTTAACATAGGAGGCGAAGCCGCGACGCGTAAGGGAAGGGGTGCCCACGATGGCGAAGCAGCCGACGGTTCCCGATACAGCCGCTGATCGACTTAGCCCGTCCGTTGCCAGCGGCCCAGAGGACAGTCAGGTCAGCCGGTCGGTGATTTTGCAGTGTGCGTTGGAGTTGGTCGATCGTGACGGTGTGGATGGGTTGTCGATGCGGCGTCTGAGTGAGGCGGTGGGTCGGGATCCGACGGTGATTTATCGGCATGTGCCGAACAAGGCGGCGCTGCTCGACGGGGTCGCCGAGATCGTGCTGGGCCAGTTGCGGGTGGACACTGCAGACCCGGACTGGGCCGGGCAGCTGCGCGCGGTGGCGCATGACTTCCGCCGGCTGGCCCTGGCGCACCCGAAAGTGGTGCCGCTGTTGGTGACTCGGCCACTGGCCACGCCGCTGGGGCAGCGGCCGCCGGGCATGCTGCGGCCACTGGAGGACGTCGTCGCGCTGCTCACATCGGTGGGGTTCAGCGGAGTCGACGCGCTACACATTTACCGGGTGCTCTTCGGCTATCTGTATGGCCATATCCTCACCGAGCTGCAGGAGGTCGTCGAGCGGCCCGAGGAGTCCGATGATGTGCTGCGCCTCGGGTTGCACCGGCTGGCGATCACCGAGTTCCCCCAGGTGCGTGCGCTGGCCACAGCGCTGGGCTCCTACGACGGTGCGGCCGAACTCGACCGCGGTCTCGATCTGTTGCTCATCGGTCTGGAGGCCACCGTGTCAGCGCCGAGGCGCTCGGCCCGCAAGCGGGTGAGGAAGTAGGCGGGCATGGGCCAACTGCGCCTCGGTGTCATCGGCGCGACTCGCAAGGAGAACGAGCGCCGTCTGCCGATTTACCCACACCATCTCAATCGGATAGATGCCGATTTCGCAACGTTCGCAACAGCAATCAGGAAATCCGTGCGGTCATTGAATGTTAAGCCCAGCCGGGCCGTTGGTCAGCGCATCTTCTCGGGGATTGAGTTCAGTGCATGCAGGACGTGTCCGGCGAGTTTGCCTGCCGTGTCGTCGCCCAGCTTCGAGTGGGCGCTGATGGTGTCCGTGACGAGTTGGAGACGAATCTCGTAGGGAGTGCGAAACGTTGTGAGCGAAGTCATCAAATTTCCTTTGTAGTCGAGCATGTTCGCTCGCAACCGAGCAGCTCCATACTGCTGACCTTACGCCGTTTCGCGGGCCGTGACTCGCACGTGCTTACGCGTCAACGGTGTTGACAGACGGTGATCACCACAGTGTATGCTGATCGAAGTGCCGCTGGCATGAATTGCGAGACAGTGCTGGAATCACCAAATCACCTCGTGGCCATGCGGTTGGGGGATGCGTCCCGCGCCGCCGTTGCTGAGCGCGCGGCGCGAAAGTCGCCAGCCAAGCCTTGAGCTGACAGCTCGGGTATGCAGATGGAGCAGCATAATGAAACGATTGACCGGCTTAGACGGTGTCACGCTGCACGGCGAAACATCCGTGATGCCCACCCACGTGACAGCAGTGTTGTTTTGCGACCCCGCGGCGCGCGGCGAATTGACCGCCGGGGCGATTTACAAGCTGCTGGCTGAGCGCACTGCGGCGATGCCGGGTTTCCGCCAGCGCCTGCTCACCAAACCCTTCGGGTTGGGCCAGCCGTCATGGATCGAGGACCCCGCGTTCGATGTCCAAAGCCATCTGCATCGTGTGCGGCTGGCCAAACCCGCCACCATGCGGGAGTTGACCACCCTTATCGGCGAGCTGCATGGGCAGCCTCTGGACCGCAACCGCCCGCTGTGGGACGCCTGGATCGTGCAGGGTCTCGCCGACGGCAGACTCGTGGTGCTAATAAAGTTCTCCCACGCCATTACCGATGGTGTGGGCGCGGTGACCTCGATGCTGCCCGAACTGATGACTGTTGACGCCGACGCTGAATTTGCGGCGGCGCCAACGCGGGCCCGGGCCACGATGCCCGGCGCGGCCGCGAGGGTGTGGGACGTGATCGATGAGGTCGCGGCCAACACCGTTGTGGCCATTCGGATCGCTGTCAGGTTGGGTCCCGTGGCGGTGAAGTCGGTGGTAGGAACCGCGCTGGGATCGCCACGCCAACTCCTCCGGGGCGGCGGCCCGAAACGGGTCGAGAATTTGGATTCCGAGGAGGACGAGAGCTCGCCGCGAACGCTGCTGAATGCCCCGCTCACCGCGCGACGCAGCGTTGCGTTCGCCGCGGTGGCGATGGATGATCTGCGCGTCATCACGGCCGCGTTCGATGTCACCGTCAACGATGTTTTCCTGACCGCAACAACATCGGCGCTGCGCCGGTGGCTGGCAACACACGACACGGTGCCCAGTCGTCCGCTGCGCACCATGATGCCAATCTCGACACGCGGTGTCGATGGCGACGCGTCCAATAGTTGGTCACCGGTTGTCGTCAAATTGCCGGTCGATCTGGCCGACCCGGCACAGCAGTTGGCCAGCATTCACGACGCCACATCCAGGATCAAGAACGGACGACGGGCGGTGCCGCCCGTCAACCTCGCCGATGTCATAGATCTCGTTCCACCGGTGGTCATCGGCATGGTGATGGGTGTCTACACCGGCCTGAAACTGTCGCGATTCCACTCTCCAGTCGCTCATGTCATCACTTCCAACGTTCCCGGTCCGCGCGACGAAATCTATTGCGCCGGAGCACATGTACTGGGCATCCATGCCCTGGCCCCGTTGTTTGAGGGCGCCAATCTCAACATCACCGCCGTGTCCTATGGCGGCATGCTGGCTGTGGGCATCGTCGCGTGCCCCGACAACGTCGATAATGTCGCATCGGTCGCGCGCGGCATCGAAGATGTGGTGGGTGAACTGAAAATGGCCGCCGACGAGAAGACCGGCCAGAGCGAACGCGTAGCCCGCTCCAGCGGGCCGGAGCCCACTACGAAGACCATGGCCACAACGCAATTCGCGGGGGCCGCGACGCGGGCTGGCGCCAAGAAGGGGCCTCCCACCACGAAACGGCCGGCATAGCTCGAACAGAAGTCATCTTTCGGCCCCTGAGCCGCGGGGGCTTCTCCGCGGTCACGCGCTGGGGATAGAACGGTCGATCATCTTTGGCAGTGCGCCTACGCCGGTTGCCTACAGTGTTGACATTGCGTCTGACAGGCTGCTCGAATGGATCGACACCCATTCCTCGGCATGACCCACGCAAAGCCAATCGGTTGCCGTCACGGCAACGCTGCTCCGAGACTCTCGACCAATCCGCTAGCCGGATGAATGCGGTGTCGCTACCCGTCGGGAGTCCACAGCCCAAGCGGAGCCTACTGCTGCACGACTACGCTTTCGATGGCAACGATGATTATCGACTCTCAACCGCCATGGACCAGTTCACGGGGTCCGGTCACCGCCCGCCCCCGTACACGTCGCGTACACGAAGGGCCTTCAGGCGAACGCCGGCCACCGCAGAAACCCGCCTGCCAGCGCAAAGACCGCGCCCCCAGTCGGACTCGAACCGACACTTGGCGGATTTTTAGTACGCCCAATACGGGCGTTGTCAGGGTCTAACACTCAATTGAAAGACCTCAATTCGTGTCGTAAGTGGCCAAGTCCCCCCTCGGACACACTTCACGGCCCCTTCTCTGGGGGTCAGGCCGCCACCTCACATCACTACAGCGCGTCGTCATACGCGGCCTCTACACAACCCGGTATGTCTTGCCACTTCACATCACTGCGCGCGCGTCGGCCTGTGGATGAAGTGCTGACTGTGGATAAGTCGCCGGTTTCCGCGTCGAGGTCGTGTTCGGATGCGTTGTCGCGCAGTCAATGTCAGCCGGCCTGAGTAGTGTCGAACACATGTTCGATGATCTGCCGGATCCTTCCACCTGTGGGGAGCTCACCTTAGAGGCGATGGTCTCCGCGATCGGGGCGTTCCACCGGGCGGAAGCCACCATGGTCGCGCGCAATTGGGCATTCATCGCCCGATTGCTGGCCCATCACAAAGACAATGCCGCCGAGGAGGAGAAAACCTGGGCATACGACGAGTGGGCCGCCGTCCGCGACCAGGTGGGGCCCGCGATGCGGCTCAGCCCGCGCCGAGCCTCCGGCCAGATGCGCCTCGCCGAAGGACTCGCCAGCCGACTGCCGCGGGTGGCCGCGCTGCTGGACGCCGGGTCGATCAACACCCGGGTCGCCGAGACCATCGTCTACCGCACCGAACTTCTCACCCCCGCGGTACACAACGCCGTGGACGCGGAGATCGCCGAACAGGCCGGCGGGTTCACCACCTTGTCCGAAGAAGCCCTGGAGCTGGCGCTCGACGCCATCATCGAAGAACACGACCCCGACGCCTGCCGCCGCTACCAGGAAGCCGCCAAGAACTGTGAGGTCGCGTTCGGGAAGCGTGACGACGCCACCGGCACCTCGTCGGTGTACGGGCGAATCTCGGCAGCTGACGCTGAGCTCGGTACCAGAGTCCTCAATGCCCTGGCTGCCACTGTCTGCCCGAACGATCCACGCAGTAGAGGGGAATTGCGGGCCGCAGCGCAGGGGGCGGTCTACCGCCGCCAGGATCGACTGATCTGCCAGTGTGCGGACCCCACGTGCCAGGCAGCCACCCTCCCCTCCACCGTGCCCTCAGCTGTGATCCACGTCCTGGCCGACAAAGCCGCCCTCGACGCTGCGCTGGCTCAGATCGACGGTCTCCGGCAGGCCCAGTCCGCCGGCTCCGCCGCACCGCCAGCCGTGGACTTCGAGGCGGTGCTCAGGCAGGCCGACGCCGCCGAGGCCGCCCACACCGCCACCCCGCCCGACGAACCACCTTGGGCACACCGCACCCCCATCCCACCCGATCCCGACGACGACGACGATCCGCAGGGCGGCACCGGCAGTTCGCCGCAACCACCGCCCGGGCCCAGTGACCCCGAAGCCAAAGTCGAAGCCGAGACTCAGCAGGAAAATCCGAAAAAGACTGTACAACAACCTGATTCACCGCACGAAACACCGCAGGCACCGGCCGCGTGCACCCCACATCGGCGGCCGAAGCCGGCGGTCACCCTGGGCGGCGCCATCATCCCACTAGGGCTGCTGGCCGAACTCCTGCGCACCGGCGCCGCCGTGAAAGCGCTGCCGATCCCCGGCGCTCAACCCGCCACCGGCTACCGATTCACCGGCAGCGTGCGCGAATTCATCCAATGCCGCGACATGCGGTGCCGGTTCCCGGGCTGCAATCGCAAAGCCGAACACGCCGACATCGACCACACCATCCCGTACGGCGTCGATGGTGGCGCCACCCACCCCTCCAACGGCAAAGCGCTCTGCCGAGAACATCACTTGGCCAAAACGTTTCGCGGTGGGCCCACCGGGTGGCACGACGAACAACTGCCCAACGGCGACGTGCACTGGACCGCCCCCACCGGCCACCGTTACCTCACCCAACCCGTCGTCAAGCTGCTGTTCCCGGACTGGGACCCCACCACCGCGTCCTTGCCCCCGCCGATGCGTGAGAGGCGCCGCAACACCGATCCGGAAATCACCATGCCCATACGCAAGAAGACGCGCGAAGAAGACCGCGAGCAACGCATCAAGACCGAACGGGAGTACAACGCCTCACAACGCGCCCTCGAGCAATCCGGACAGCTCAGACAAAGTAGGCGCCGGTCTTGAGATCGTCGAGCAGCGTCGGATGTTCCGGCGTCCAGCCCAGCAGCTGCTGAGTCAGTACGCTGGAAGTCGGATTGTCCAGTGAGGCAACCCATCCGATGAATCCGAGCTGCTCGGTGGCCTGCTCCAGCGAGACACTGACGGCGGGCACCGCGAGCTGCGCGCCAATCACCTGCGCGATCTCCCGGAACGGCACGCCCTGTTCGGCGGCACCGTGCAGTACCGAACCGGCCGGTGCCGATTCCACCGCCAACCGGTACAGGCGCGCGGCATCGACGTTGTGTACCGCGGGCCACCGGTTTGCCCCGTCGTCGATGTAGAGCGCCTGTCCCGTCGTGCGTGCGTTGGTGATGAGCGTGGGGACGAATCCGTGGTGATCGGTCGGCCCGTGCACCGTGGGCGCCAGCCGGACCACCGAGGCACGCACCCCGTGACCGGCCAGGGCCAAGGTGGCGTTCTCCGAAGCGACCCGCGCCCCAGACGGGTCGACGTGGGTTTCCTCGGTACCGAGCTCACTCGACGAACCAGTGGCCAGCATGGCCGTGCCGGAGGTGTTGACGAACGGTTTACCCGAACCGCCCAGGGCGGCGCCCATGGCCTCGACGGCCTGGAGATCGGAGACGGCGGCGCCGGCGTAGTCGGCGAAATCGTGTTTGAAGGCCAGGTGGATCACGCCGTCGGCGTCGCCGGCCGCCCGGGCCAGGACGTCGAGGTCGTCGAGCGTGCCGCGCACCACCTGGGCCCCGGCCGCCGTCAACGACTCGGCCGAGGCGTCGGAGCGGGCCAGGCCGCTGACCTGATGACCGTTGTCGAGCAGCTCGCGGACCACGAGCGAACCGATGTGCCCCGAGGCACCGGTGACGAAAATGCGCATCTTCATTCCTTTGCTCCATGCGATGTCAGGGGATGACATCAACCTACGCCTGATGTCAGCGTCTGTCATCGCCGTAGAATTCCCGCATGGGCCGCTGGGAACCGGACGCGCGTGGCCGCCTGGAACGGGCGGCGCTGGAGCTGTACCACGAGCGCGGGTTCGACCAGACCACCGTCGCCGAGATCGCCGAACGCGCCGGGCTGACCGAACGCACATTCTTCCGGCACTTCGCCGACAAACGGGAGGTGCTCTTCGGCGGCGGCGAGCTGGCACAGTCCATCGCCGGTGCGCTCGACGCGGTGCCCGACACCGTGCCGCCGCTGGACGCCGTGGCCGACGCGTTGACGGCGATCTCCGGGTTCTTCGAGGAGCGCAGGCCCTACAGCGAGAAACGACAGACGGTGATCGCCGCCAATCCGGGGCTGCAGGAACGCGAGCTCATCAAACTGGCGTCGATGGCCACCACCATCGGTGATGCGCTGCGCCGCCGCGGTATTGGCGAACCGGCAGCGAGCCTGACCGCTGAGGCGGGGATCGCCGTGTTCAAGGTCGCCTTCGAACGCTGGCTCGCCGACCGCTCGGGGCGCAGCTTTGCCGAACACATCCGGGAGTCACTCGCCGAACTCAGGGCTGTGACGGGCTGAGCCGTGCCGCCAGGTACGGCGCGGTGCGGCTGCCCCGGTGCGCGGCGATTGTCTGCGGCGAGCCGGCCGCCACCACGGTGCCGCCGTCGTCACCGCCGCCCGGCCCCAGGTCGATGACGTGGTCGGCGCCCGCGACGACGTTCATATCGTGTTCGGCGACCACAACAGTGTTCCCGGCATCGACCAGCCGGTGCAGCTGGCGTTCCAGCAGTTCGACGTCGGAGGGATGCAGCCCGGTGGTGGGTTCGTCGAGGACATAGAGCGTGTGGCCACGTTTGGCGCGCTGGAGTTCCGAGGCGAGCTTGATACGTTGCGCCTCGCCGCCGGACAGTTCGGTGGCCGGTTGACCGAGGCGCAGATACCCGAGCCCGACATCGCGCAGTGTCACCAGACTCCTTGCCGCGCTGGGTAGATCGGCCAGGAATTCCGTCGCCTCGTCGACGGTCATGGCGAGCACGTCGGCGATGGTGCGGTCCCGGTAGGTGACTTCCAGGGTTTCGTCGGAGTAGCGGGCACCACCGCAGGTCGGGCAGGTGGCGTAAGTGCCCGGCAGGAACAGCAGCTCGACCGCCACGAAACCCTCACCCTGGCAGGTGTCGCAGCGCCCCTCGGCGACGTTGAACGAGAACCGACCCGCACTCCAGCCACGCCGGCGCGCGTCGTCGGTGTCCGCGAATGCCTTGCGGACGGCGTCGAACAACCCGGTGTAGGTCGCCAGGTTGGAGCGCGGGGTCCGTCCGATCGGTCGTTGGTCGACTGTGACGAGGCGGTCGATGATCTCAGCCCCCTCGGCGGTCACGCCGATACTGGCATCCTGGTCGATGTCGAGCAGTTCGGTGTCACCGTCGGCGGTGTCGTCGGCGGGCTCGGCGGCCCGACCGAGGCGCCGGGCGATGACGTCGCCCAGGACCTTGCAGACCAGCGTCGACTTGCCGGATCCGGACACCCCGGTGACGGCCACGAACGACCCAAGGGGGATGTCGACGTCGACGTCGCGCAGATTGTGAAACGTGATACCGCGCAGCCGCAAGGTACCGATGGGCGTACGAGTCTCGTTGCGCACATTGATGTTTCGGTCGAACAGGTAGCGGCGGGTGACCGAGGGCGCGATATCGGCGAGCCCGGCCACGGGACCGCTGTAGAGCACGTCACCGCCCAGCTCGCCGGCGCCGGGCCCGACGTCGACGATCCAGTCGGCGCGCCGCACCACGTCCATGTCGTGTTCGACGACGAACAGTGAGTTACCGGCGCGCCGGAGCCGGTCCAGCACTTCGAGCAGGGGCTCGGCGTCGGCCGGATGCAGCCCCGCCGACGGTTCGTCGAGCACATAGAGGACACCGAACAACCCGGCACGCAGCTGGGTGGCCAACCGCAGGCGCTGCAGTTCACCGGGCGACACCGTGGGGGTTCGGCGGTGCAGGCTCAGATACCCGAGCCCGAGGTCGACGAGCACCGCGATGCGGGCCACCAGGTCGGCGGCGATCATGGTCGCCACCTCGGTGTGCTCACCGGAAGCGGTGGACTCATAGGCGGCGTCGAACTCCGTCCTTGCCGCGGCCGGCTGCAACACCTCGGCCAGAGTGGTCAGCGGCATACAGACCAGCTCGGCGACATTGCGGCCGGCGAACGTCACCGCCAACGCCTCGGGTCGCAGCCCGGAGCCGTCGCACACCGGGCAGTCCACGCTGTCGACGTACTGCAGAACCCGTCGTCGCATCATCGCGCTCTGCGAGTTGGCCAGGGTGTGGCGGACGTGGCGTTCGGCACTGGAGAAGGTGCCGTTGTAGTAATAGTCGGCGGTGACGTTGTGCCGGTCGGGATGGATCTGGACGGTCGGCTGCTCGTCGGTGAACAAGATCCAATCCCGTTGCCGCTTGGTCAGTTTGCGCCACGGCTTGTCGATGTCGTAACCGAGCACGATGAGGATGTCCCGCAGGTTCTGGCCCTGCCACGCCCCGGGCCAGGCGGCGACAGCACCCTCGCGGATGGTCAGCGACGGGTCGGGTACCAGCGTCTCCTCGGTCACGCGGTGGATCCGGCCCAGGCCGTGGCACTCCGGGCACGCGCCGACGGTCGTGTTCGGGGAGAACGCATCGGAGTCCAACCGGTCGGTCGCGCCGGGCGGATAGGTGCCGGCCCGGGACAGCAGCATTCGCAGCAGGTTCGACAGTGTGGTGACGGTGCCCACGGTGGATCGTGAACTGGTGGCGCCGCGGCGCTGTTGGAGCGCCACCGCGGGCGGCAGTCCGGTGATGTCGTCGACCTTCGGGGCGTCGTTGGGCAGCAGCAGCCGACGGGCATACGGCGCCACCGATTCGAAGTATCGGCGCTGCGCCTCGGCGTAGATGGTGCCGAATGCCAGCGACGACTTCCCCGACCCGGACACACCGGTGAAGACCACGAACGCGTCCCTCGGGGCGGCGACGTCCACCGACCTCAGATTGTGCACGCGTGAGGCGTACACACGAACGTAGGTGTCTGGGCGGTCGGGTTGGTCCTGCACCTAGCCCATTGTGCAGGGCCGGTCAGTACACGTCGCGGACATAGCGCTTCTCGGCGACGAGTCCACGTGTGTAGTCGTGGGCCTGATCGGCCGACATACCGCCGTGCTCCCTGATGATGTCGGTCAACGCCGCGTCGACATCCTTGGCCATGCGCGACGCGTCCCCGCAGACGTAGAAGTGGGCGCCGTCGGCCAGCCAGCGCCACACCTCGGCGCCGGCGTCACGCATCTTGTGCTGCACGTACACCCGCTTCTTCTGGTCACGGGAGAACGCGAGATCGAGATGGTTGAGTAGACCGTCGTCGACCATGTCCTCGAGGTCCGACCGGTAGTAGAAATTCGCGTCGCGGTGCTGATCACCGAAGAACAACCAGTTTCGGCCGGTGTGGCCCAGAGCCCGGCGCTCCTGCAGGAAGCCACGAAACGGTGCGATACCGGTGCCCGGCCCCACCATGATCATCGGGATGTCCGACTCGGCCGGTGGTCGGAAGTGCGGGGATCGCTGCAGGAAGACCGGCACGGGTGCATCGGCCCGATCGGCCAGGAATGTCGAGGCGACACCACCGCGCGCACCGCCGTCGGCTCCGCGGTAGCGCACCACCGACACCGTCAACTGCACCTCGTGCGGGCTGACCAGCGGGCTCGACGATATCGAGTACTGCCGCGGCGTCAGGCGAACCAACACTTCCTGCCACAACGCCGGGTCGACCCGCACCGGGACCTGCTGCACCAGGTCGAGGCCGTTGCGGCCGACGGACCACTTGCCGAGATCGGCGCCATCCCGGGCGTGCTCGGCGACGAATTCCAGCAGGTTGGGGGTGACCCGGCAGATGTCATAGGAGTTCGTCAGCGCGTCACGCAGACTCGTCGGCTCGCCGTCCACCGTGACCGCGTCCGCACCGCACAGGCCTGTGGCCGACAGCCAGCCGTCCACGGCATGCGCGCTGTTGACCGCGTAGACACCAAGGGAGTCCCCCGCCGAGTACCTGATGCCATGTTCGGCGACCGCCGCTGAGATGTCGAAACCGAACTGCCGCACCTCTTTTGCCGCACCCGGCGGCGTCAGCAGAGTGTTGCGCACCAGCGGCGCCGCTACCGGCCGGGCCCGGGTGAACGGCTCGGGCACCTTCCGCGCTGTGGCCGGCGTGAGCTGGCGCGTCGTCGAGTCCTGGACCAATGTCGTGACCCGGTCGGCCCAGTCGGCCATCGGCGCATCGTCGTACGCCTCGCATTCGGTCCGGTCCAGCAGCTTGCTGGCGCCCAGGTCCTCGAGGCGGGCGTCGAGTGATTTGGCGTAACCGCAGAAGTTGTCGTAGGACCGGTCGCCGATGCCAAGAACCGCATAGCGCAGGCCGTCGAGGTTGGGGGCATCCGGTGCCGCCAACCGATCCCAGAAGTCGGCGCCGTTATCGGGTGGACCGCCGTCGCCGAAGGTCGAGGTCACCACGATGACGTCGCGGGCCGACGTCAGCGCCGACAGGTCGCAGTCGTTCATGTTCATCAGATCCGAACTGCCACCGAGCTGTTCGGCCACGCGCGCGGCGAACTCCTCGGCATTGCCCGTCTGCGAAGCCCACATCACCAGCGGCCCGGTCGCCGCCAGGGTATCGGGCTCCCCCGTGGCGCCCGCGAGCCTGGAGTGGGCCCCGGCGAGCATGCCGTCGACCCACAGCCGCACCGCAGATCGCACCGGCGCCGCACCGGGCAGCACCGGTACGCCGGGGTCGCCGTCGACGGTCCCGGCCAGAAACGCTGCGATGTAGATCTTCTCGTCGCCGGTGAGCGCCGGTGGCTTCAGTGCGTGCAGGTCGAGCGCGGCGACGAGAGGATGGCCGGCCGTTGCGATCTCCGCGGCCACCGGAGTCAAGGCCACCGCACACACCTTGAACTCCGGTTGCAGCGAGTCGGGATCCACCGCGTCGCTGGTGAGTGCGTTCACGGTCAGATCCGCACCGTGGGTGTCATTCCAGTGAAACGGGACCCAGACGTTACCGGGTAACACACGGTCGGTGACCACCGCAGGCAACAGCACCCGCCCGCGCCGCGACGTCACTTCGACACGGCCACCGTCGGTGATACCGGACCGCCCGGCGTCCTCCGGGTGGATCTCCACGAACGGACCGCTGTTGAGTTTGTTGAGTTTGTCGACCCGTCCCGTCTTGGTCATGGTGTGCCACTGGTGTTGCAGCCGGCCGGTGTTGAGCACGAACGGATGATCGTCGTCCGGCATCTCGGCGGGCGCCATGTGCGGGCGGGGATGAAAGACGGCGCGTCGCGACGCCGTCGGAAACGCCAGCCGGGGCGTGGTGCCGTCGGCGTCGGTGTGAAGGTGCTGGCTGATGCCGTCGTTGAGATAACGGATGGGATGGCGGTCCTGGTCGGCGTCGGTGCCCGCCGGTGGGCACGGCCATTGCACAGGTGTGTCGCGCAGCCGGTCGTAGGTGATTCCGCGCAGGTCATAACCCGTCGTGGGATTGTGGAACCGCCGGATCTCGTCGAACACCTGCTCGCTGGATTTGAACGCGAAATCCGCACCGAAACCCAGATGGTGGGCGATATCGCAGATCAGCTCCCAGTCGGGGCGCGCCTCCCCCAGCGGCGGGACGGACTGCTGCAACAGGGTGAGGTTGCGCTCGGAGTTCACCATGACGGCATCGGACTCGGCCCACAGCGCCGCGGGCAGCGCGATGTCCGCATAGCGATTGGTCGCCGTGTCACGGTAGGCGTCCTGCGTGATCACCAGTTCGGCGTTCTCCAACGCTGCGATCACCGTCGCCCGGTTCGCCACCGTGGCAACGGGATTGGTGCAGATGATCCAGCACGCCTTGATGTCACCGGCCGCCATCTGCTCGAACATTGCGATGGTGCCGGGGCCGACGTCGCTGCGGATGCTGCCGTTCGGCAGACCCCACTGCTCCTCCACGAACGCGCGGTCGTCGGCCGCGAGAACGGACCGCTGCCCGGGCAGGCCGGGTCCCATGTAACCCATTTCGCGACCACCCATGGCGTTGGGCTGACCGGTCAACGACATGGGGCCACTTCCGGGCCGGCAGATCGCCCCGGTGGCCAGGTGCAGGTTGCAGATGGCGTTGGTGTTCCAGGTGCCGTGGGTGCTCTGGTTCAAACCCATTGTCCAGCAGGACATCCACTCACCGGCGGCGGCGATCATGGCGGCGGCGGCACGGATGTCGGCCTCCGAAAGACCGGTGATCTCGGCGACGCGCGCCGGCGGATAGCCGGCCAGGAACTCGGGCATCGCCTCCCAGCCCTCGGTGTGCTCGGCGATGAACCGCTGATCGATCGCCCCACCCTCGACGAGCAGGTGCAGAATCCCGTTGAGCAGCGCGAGATCGGTGCCGGGATCGAGCTGAAGGAACAGGTCGGCCTTCTCGGCGGTGGCGGAGCGGCGCGGGTCGACGACGATGAGCTTGGCGCCGGCCTTGAGCCGGTCCGCCATGCGCAGGTAGAGGATTGGATGGCAGTCGGCCATGTTCGACCCGATGACGAAGAACAGGTCGGTGCGCTCGAAGTCGGCGTAGGAGCCCGGTGGTCCATCGGCGCCGAGGGACTGCTTGAATCCCGTTCCGGCACTGGCCATGCACAACCGTGAATTGGACTCGATGTGCACAGTGCGCAGATAGCCCTTGGCCAGTTTGGTGGCCAGATACTGCGCTTCGATCGACATCTGGCCGGACACGTACAGCGCCACCGAATCCGGCCCGTGCCGCTCGATGATCGCCTTGAGCCGGGCTGCGGCGTCGGCGACGGCATCGTCGACGGGCGTCGGCACGGGCTCGGCGTCGCGGTCGTACCGCACCAGCGCCGTCGTGAGCCGACCCTCGGAGGCGGCCATCATCTCTGCGTGGGTGGCGCCCTTGGTGCAGAGCCTGCCGAAATTGGCCGGGTGCAGTTTGTCACCGCTGACCCGCGCGATCACGGGCAAGCCCGTCCCGGCATCGGGGCGGGTCTCGACCGAGATCCCGCACCCGACACCGCAATACGAGCAGGCCGTCCTGGTGATCAGCCCGCACCCACCGGTGCCGGCGCCAGGCCGAGCGCATCGCCCGCGGTGGCCGCGGCCTTCAAGCGCAGGAACACGAACCAGGTGACGACGGCGCACACCACGTAGAAGCCGAGAAAGACCCAGAAGGCGTTGGTGGCCGACTTCGCGCCGCTGACGTAGGACGCCCGCAGCACGATGTTGATGAACACACCACCGAGCGCACCCACCGCACCGGCGAATCCGATCAACGCCCCGGACATCGACCGCGACCAGGACGCCTCCTCGGCGGGACTCCAGTCGTCGTGTCCCTGCGCCTTGGCCTCGAAGATCGACGGGATCATCTTGTAGGTCGAGCCGTTGCCCAGCCCGGACAGGACGAACAACAGGATGAACCCGACGATGTAGGCCATCATCTGGGTGCCGGTGGGCGCGCCCGCCATTCCGTCGTCCATCACGCCGGTGGCCACCAGGATGCCGGCCGCGAACATCATCGCCACGAACGTGTACAGCGTGATCTTCCCACCGCCGATCCGGTCGGCCAGCTTGCCGCCGAACGGTCGCGAGATCGAGCCGAGCAACGGCCCCAGGAACGAGATCTGCGCGGCGTGCAGTGAAGCCTGCGCGGCAGTGTCGCCGCCGGCCAGGAAGTTGATCTGCAGCACCTGCCCGAACGCGAACGAGAAGCCGATGAAGGAACCGAAGGTGCCGATGTAGAGAAAGCTCATCACCCAGGAATGCTTGTAGCGCAACGCCTCACCGAGTGCACTCAGGTTGGACCGCTGGTTGCGCAGGTTGTCCATGAACAGTGCGGCGCCCACGGCGGCGCAGCCGATCAGGACGAGGTAGATCGCGCACACGATCTCCGGGGCCGTGTTGCTGACCGTGGCGATCACCAGCAGGCCGATCAACTGGATCACGGGGACGCCGATGTTGCCGCCGCCGGCGTTGAGACCCAGCGCCCAGCCCTTGAGCCGTTGCGGGTAGAACGCGTTGATGTTGGTCATCGACGACGCAAAGTTGCCGCCGCCGAAGCCGGCGAAGGCCGCCACGATCATGAATGTGGTGTACGACGTGCCAGGGTGTTTCATCACATACCAGGTCAGCAGTGTCGGGATGAGTAGCAGCAGAGCGCTGACGATGGTCCAGTTGCGGCCACCGAACTTCGCGGGGGCGATGGTGTACGGGATCCGCATGAACGCGCCGACCAGGGTCGGCATGGCCACCAGGTAGAACTTGCCCGCCGCGTCGATGTGGTAGACGTCCTGCGGCATGAACAGGACCATCACCGACCAGATGGACCAGATGGAGAAGCCCACGTGTTCGGCCACGATCGACCAGATCAGGTTCCTCTTGGCGATCTCCTTACCCGGCGAATGCCCCGTTCTGCCGTTCCAGGCATCGACGTCCTCGGCGTCCCAGTGCTCGATGTCGCGGTCGCGGGTCAGGATGGACGACCAGCGAGATGCGGTCAGGGTTGGCATGTGTGAGGCCTCCGGTGTCGATGGGTCGCAAGACGTATTCAGACGGGCTTGTCCAAAGGTCTACGGGGAGGCGATTCCGCATCGATTGCGCGTTGGTGACCGAAATGTCAATTGCGCCTCACAGCGCCGGCAGGCTCGCGGTGAGCGGACTCCGGCGGTGCGATCTTTCCTATGCCGAACAGACACAAAGGGCCCGTCGATCACTCGGATCACGGGCCCCTTTGCGTCTGCTCGCGGGGAGTTATCTCGCGGGGAGTTATTTGGGAGTTACTCGGGGGGTTTGACCGCGAGGACCGGCTTGGGGCACTCCAGGATCAACTGCTGGGACACGCTGCCCAGCAACAGCTTCCCCACCGGATTACGGTGCCGGATGCCGATCACCAGCAGCTCGGCCTCCGGGCGATCCATCGCGGCCAGCAGCGCCTCGCCGGCGTGCACGCCGACCGGCTGCTCGATCTCGAACTCCACATCGCTGCCGGCCAGCTGCGCCTCCAGTCCGCGCATGTCGCCGGTCTGCGAGAACGCCGCGTCGACGTAGGAGTCCCCGGCAGTGGAGTTGACCACCAGCAGTTTGGTGTTACGCAGCTTGGCCTCGGCGACGCCGTGATCGACGGCGGCACGGCCGAAGATGTCTGCGGTGTATCCGACGACGATCATTTCGTCTCCTCGTGTGGCCGGCCTTCGTCCGTCGTTTCGGTGCCGTGGTGCAGCCCCTCGCCGGGGCTCATCACCTGAGCCTTCTCCAGCTGATCCCCGTCATCCTCGACGATCAGCAGCGTCTCCTCGCTGCGGTGCATCAGCTTGAGCACCAGCGGCGCCAGCAGCAGCAGCGCCATCAGTATGTACGTCACGATGGCGACCGGCTCGGTGAACAGGCTCGACCAGTCACCGCCGCCGAGCTGCAGGCTCTGGCGCAGCTGCCGTTCGATGCGCGGTCCCAGGATGACACCGATGATCAGCGGCAGCACGGGCAGCCCGAACCGTCGCATCATCAGGCCCATCAAGCCGAACACCAGCAGCAGGGCCAGGTCCAGTGGCTGGATGTTCACCGCGAACGCACCCAGGGTGGCGAAGAACAGGATGCCCGCATACAGGTAGGGGCGCGGCGTGCGCAGCAGCTTGGCCCACAGCGGTGCCAGCGGCAGGTTGATCACCAGGAGCAGGAAGTTGCCGATGAACAGGCTGGCGATCAGCGTCCAGATCAGCAGCGGCTCCTTGTCGAACAGCGTGGGACCGGGCTGGATACCGTACGACACGAACGCCGTCAGCATCACCGCGGCGGTCGCGTTGGTGGGCAACCCGAGCGACAGCATGGGCACCAAAGTGCCCGCCGCAGAGGCGTTGTTGGCGGCCTCCGGTCCGGCGACACCCTCGATGGCACCCTTGCCGAACTCCTCGGGGCGCTTGGACAGCTTCTTCTCGGTGATGTAGCTCAGGAAGGTGGGCAGCTCGGCACCACCGGCGGGAAGTGCGCCGAATGGGAAGCCGAATGCGGTGCCGCGCAGCCACGGTTTCCACGAGCGGCCCCAGTCGTCCCGGCCCATCCACGGCCGGCCGACGGGGATCACGTCGGCAGGCCTGCGCCGCAAGTGTGCCGCCACCCACAACGCCTCACCCACGGCGAACACCGCCACCGCGATCACCACGATGTCGATACCGTCGGACAGCTGCGGCAGACCGAACGTCGCCCTGGGTTGACCCGTGAGGAAGTCGATGCCGACGACGCCGATCGCCAGTCCGAGAAACAGCGAGATGACGCCGCGCAGCTTGGATGAACCGAGCACCGCCGTCACGGCGACCAGCGCGAAGATCATGATCGCCAGATACGACGGGGCACCGAGCGTCACCGCGAATCTCGAGATCGGCGGCGCGAACGCCGCCAGCAGCGCGGTGCCGATCGCCCCCGCGACGAACGAGCCGATGGCCGCGGTGGCCAGCGCCTGCGCCGCGCGTCCGGCCTTGGCCATCTTGTTGCCCTCGATGGCGGTGATCACCGACGACGATTCGCCGGGCGTGTTCAGCAGGATCGAGGTGGTGGACCCGCCGTACATGCCGCCGTAGAAGATGCCGGCGAACATGATGAAGGCCGCACTGGGGCTGACGTTGTAGGTGATCGGCAGCAGCAGCGCCACGGTCATGGCCGGCCCGATACCGGGCAGCACGCCGACCGCGGTGCCCAGCAGCACACCGATGACCGCGTAGAGCAGGTTCATCGGGGTGGCCGCCTCGGCGAACCCCTG
>CAMFLL010000030.1 GCA_945957405.1 uncultured Mycolicibacterium sp.
TGGAGTCCGGGCAGTCGGTGACGTTCACGGCTCCGGCGAAAGCGGGCTCGTATCCGTACCACTGCTCGTACCACCCAGCGATGCACGGAACTCTGGTGGTCGCCTGAGTGTGTCCTGATTGGTCGGCCTAACCTCGAAACGGTGAGCAAGATCCAGATCGATCTCACCGGGCCGCCGCAGACCATGCTCGCGACGCTGTACGCCAAGGCAGTGGACGCCGACGCCACGAATTCTGTGCTTCACGACCAGTTTGCCAAAGCTGTTGTCGCCCAAATCGATTACGACTGGTCCCGCACGACCATCACACCCAGATCGGCTCCCGGAGTCGCACTGCGCAGCGCACACTTCGATCGGTGGACCACTCAATTCCTGGCCGTCCACCCCGAGGCGACGGTGGTGCACCTGGGGTGTGGACTCGACGCGAGGGTGTTCAGGCTGGATCCCGGTCCCGACGTGCACTGGTTCGACGTCGACTTCCCCGACGTCATCGCGCTGCGTGAGCGTGTGTTCCCGCGGCGCGACAACTACACGATGATCCCGGCCGCCATCACACCCCCGGACTGGTTGGTCCAGGTCCGGACCGACCGGCCCACGCTGGTGCTGGGTGAGGGTCTGACGATGTACCTCACCGAGGCCGACGGCATCACGCTGCTGCGGCGGGTCGTGGAGCGCTTTCCGTCGGGGGAGTTGCAGTTCGACGCCTTCAGCGCATTCGGTATCCGGTTCCAGGTGATCAACGGGGTGGTGCGGCGGTCGGGGTCCACGCTGCACTGGGCTGTCGACTCGGCCGCCGACATCGTCGACGCCGTCCCCGGAGTGCGGCCGCTGGTTGTCGAACCCGTATTTCAAGCACACGGATTCGAGGAGCTGAACCGCAGCTACCGCGTCGTGGCAAAGGTGATGGGGAAGATCCCCGGGCTACGCACCATCTCGACCTACCACCGGTACGCGTTCTGATCGGCGGCCCTGAGAGGATCTGGACCATGACCGTCAACGGCTACGTGTCCCACTGGTTCACCGAAGTACCCGCCGCACGCCCACCACTACCCGGCGATGCCGACGCAGACATCTGCATCGTCGGAGCGGGCTACACCGGACTGTGGACGGCCTACTACCTCAAACAGGCCGATCCCTCCCTGCGGATCACCGTGCTCGAGGCGCGGTTCGCCGGATTCGGCGCATCGGGCCGCAACGGTGGGTGGCTGTCGGGGCTGGCCCCCGGGCATCGCACCTTGCTGGCCGAACAGCACGGCAGGCAGGCCGTCATCGATTGGCAGCGGGCCCTCAACGACGCGGTCGACGAGGTCATCGCCGTGGCCCAGCGCGAAGGTATCGACGCCGACATCGTCAAGGGCGGCACCCTGGACATCGCCCGTAACGAACCGCAGGTGCAGCGCCTCAAGGCGATGGTCGACGAGGATCAGAGCTGGGGTGTCGACGAGGTCCGGTTCCTTTCGAAAGAGGAAGCGGCACAACGCATTAACGTGCCCAGCCTGCTGCTGGCGGCATTCACGCCGCATTGCGCGCGCATCCAGCCGGCCAAACTGGCACGAGGCCTCGCCGACGTCGTGGAACGCCTTGGCGTCACCATTTACGAGAACACGGCGGTCACCGACATCCGGCCGGGTGTGGCGATCACGGAGCGCGGCACGGTGCGCGCGCCGATCGTCTTGCGCGCCACCGAAGGGTTCACCACGACGCTGCCGGGTCTGAAGCGGCGGTGGTTACCGATGAGCAGCGCGATGATCGCCACCGAACCCTTGTCGTCACAGACATGGGCCGAGATCGGTTGGGAAGGCCGGGAAACGCTGGGCGACACCGCCCACGGCTTCTTCTATGCACAGCGCACCGCTGATGACCGGATCGCCATCGGCGGCCGGGCGATGCCCTACCGCTATGCCTCGGGTATCGACCGTGACGGCCAGGTCAGCCGGGAGACCATCACCTATCTGACGGGAGTGCTCAACGCGTTGTTGCCGCAGACCCGGGGAGCCGGTATCGCGCACGGCTGGTGTGGCGTGCTGGGAGTGCCACGCGACTGGTCGGCGGGCGTGGATCTCGACCGCGCGACGGGGCTGGGTTGGGCAGGCGGTTATGTCGGACACGGTGTCACCGCCACGAACCTTGCGGGTCAGACGCTGGCCGACCTCGTCCTCAAACGTGACACACCGTTGCTGCGGATGCCGTGGGTCGGCCACCATTCGAAAACCTGGGAACCAGAGCCGTTGCGCTGGTTGGGAGTTCGGGGCATGTACACGGCCTACAAGGCCGCCGATGACCACGAAGCACGCGGCCGCGGCACGACATCACCGATCGCCGTCATCGCCGATCGGATCGCCCGCAGGCCTTGACGCGCTAGGGCCGCTCGGCGCGGGCCTTCAACCGGTGCAGCGTGGCCTTGATGTTGTCGGTGTTGGCGGACACCCGGTCGTGCACGCCGGTGGCATAGCCCGCGACCGTCCGGAACCAGCCTGGTCTGCGGTCCCAGGTGCTCTCCGTGACCAGGCACCCGCCCTCGGCCGGGCTGATCTCGTACCGCCAGTGCGCCACCGGGATGACGGCGCTGTGCACGTCGAAGGCGAACACCCGGCCCGGCTCGGCCTCGGTGACGGTGCACTTCGTGGTCCAAGACCTGCTGCCGTTGCGGTTGGTGCCCTTGAACACCGCACCGGGGCGCACCGAATCACCCTTGTGCCAGCTGATCGAGGTCGTCTCCTCGGCGAGTTCGGCCATCGTCGGCAAATCGGTGATGAGGTCGTACACGGTATCCGGGCTGGCGTTGATGCTGACGTCGGCAGATGCGGCGGGAGATCCTTGCGGGGCCATGGTCGAAGTGTAGGGACCGGACCAGCCCGCGGGTCATCTACCGGAAGCAATCGTCAGCCACCGCCAGCACAGCAACCAGTTGATCGCGGCTCGGCATGAGCTCCAGCATCACATCGACCTCGTGTGCGGCCCAGTCGCGATGCCTAGCCTCGGTCTGCGGGTCGCCCGCCAGGCGCGCCTGATTCAGCAGGAAATTCAACCGGCAGGCGAGCAGCATCGAGAAATCCGCCACGCAGTCGATGCGCCCGGGACCGCCCTCCTCCACATAGGTGGTGAACATCGCCCGCACCGCGTCCAGGTCGGTTGTCGACGCGTCGCAGCACCAGTCGAAAACCACCCGCGCGAGCTCCCGGCCGGCCACGGCTGGACCCATGTCGTCGAAGTCCACAACCACGAGATCCCCACGCGGACCGGTGAATACGTTCTCCGGATGCAGATCACGATGGCACATGATCAGCTGTGCGGGATCGGCCGGGGTCACCGCCGCGCACAGCGCCGGAAGGTCCCGCAGGACTGAGCCCAGCCGCGAATCCACATGTGCGACGGGTTCGAATTGTGCCGGTATGGGCACAGTGTCGTACCACCGATCAGCGGGCGTACCGTCGGTTTCGGTCGCCGCTGCACACGTGTTGCGATGCAGACGCGCGAGCAGGGCGCCCAATTCCAGCGCCGTCCGTGGGCTGGTTTCGTCAACCGGCGCCATGTCCACCCAGTCGTAACAGCGCAGCCACCTGCCCCCCGGCGCAGTCACCAGATATCGTCCATCGCGGTCCGGTCGACTGGCAGGAACTGTCACACCGGCCTTGGTGACGCGCCCGACGAATTCGAGTTCGGCGCTGATGGACTCGTCGGTCGGCGGCTCGTCGAAGATCTCCTTGACCGCGAAGCTGTCGGCACCGACGTCGACGCGCCACACCTGACCCAGCGCCCCCCGAGGCCCGGCCTGTACAGCGATGTCGGCGGGCCACCCGTAGGCCGCCAACGCGCATGCGCGCAGTTCATCGTCCACGATCAGTCGCGCCCCCGCTCACGACGATTTCGTCGATTCTAGATCCGAGGGAATGTCCGCAATCGGCATACGTTGCACTCTCCATGTCCGAACGCACAGTTCTGCAGCCCACCGCCGACCATCCGATCACCATCACACCCACTCAAGGCCGGGTTGTGGTGCGCGTCGGCGGCGAGGTCGTCGCCGACACCCACGCAGCGCTGACGTTGCAGGAGTCGACGTACCCCGCGGTTCAGTACATCCCGCTCGACGATGTGAACCCGCAGGCGCTGACGCCCTCGAGCACCTCGACCTACTGCCCCTACAAGGGGGATGCGGGGTATTACGACGTCACGGTCAGGGGTGCCACGGTGGAGGATGCGGTGTGGACCTACGAGCGGCCGTACACCGCGGTCGCAGACATCGCCGGGCGCGTCGCGTTCTATGCCGACAAGGCAGATATCAGCATCACGACGGTGTGACGCCGAAGGCTTGCGCGGTCAGGCGCGTGTCGCCGTACTCGCGCAGCGAGGTGATCAACCCGTCACGGGTCTCGAAGAAGAACACGATGGGTGCGTCGTAACGCACCCCGTCCGCCGTGATTCCGTCCGGTTGCGTCTCGACGACGACGTTCTCGCCTTCGTTGAGGCAGTTCAGCAGGTCGAAGCTGAGCTCGGCCCGACTCTTGCGCCACTCGATGATGCGGCGCAGGCGCGCGCTGTCGCAGGTCTCGCGGGTGAGGTTGTCCCAGTAGGTGAAATCGCTGCTGAGCAGCGAGAAACCCTCGTCCAGGTCGCCACCGTCGCACACGTTCTGGATGAACATCCACGCCAGTTCGGCCTGTGGATCATCAAACGGCGTGGTCATCCGGACATCCTGTCCCGCCGGCACCGGAGGCGTCAACGCGGACTACCGTGGGCGCGGTAGAGACCAGCAACCACGATCGCGACGGTTCGGCGGAGCCCGTCGAGCGCATAGTCAGCTTTCCGCATCCGGTCAGTCCCGGGGCCACCTTGTCCCCACTGCGCCGCGGTCCCGGTGATCCGACCTTCCAGATCACATCAGACCGTGCCATCTGGCGGACGAGCCTGCTGGCGTCCGGTCCGGTGACGTCGCGGATCGAGCGGGCGGGCACATCTGCGGTGCGTGCAGCGGCCTGGGGGCCGGGGGCCGCCGAATTCGTCGACCACCTGCCGGACTACCTGGGCGCGAGCGACGACTGGTCGGATTTCGCCCCGGCGGACCCGGTGGTCGCCGAGGCCGTACGAAAGGCTCCGCACCTGCGCCTCGGACGCACTTCCCGTGTCCTCGAGGCCTTGATCCCGGCGATCATCGAACAGCGGGTGCCCGGTGCGGACGCGTTCCGGGCCTGGCGGCTGCTGGTGACCAAACACGGCAGCGCCGCGCCAGGGCCCGCACCCGCGCGCATGCGGGTCTTCCCGTCCGCGGAGGTGTGGCGACGCATTCCGTCGTGGGAATTCCATCGCGCCAATGTCGACCCGGGCCGCGCCCGCACCATCGTGATGGCGGCGCAGCGGGCCGACTCCCTGGAACGACTGCTTGTGAGGTCACCCGAGGCCGCGAGGCTGGCGCTGACCTCGCTGCCCGGGATCGGTATCTGGACCGCCGCCGAGACCGCGCAGCGTGCGTTCGGCGACGCGGACGCGCTGTCGGTCGGCGACTACCACGTCTCGAAGATGATCGGCTGGACGCTGGTGGGGCGTCCGGTCGACGACGACGCGATGATCGAGCTGCTGGAGCCCATGCGCCCGCACCGCCACCGGGTGGTCCGGTTGCTCGAGGTCAGTGGCCTGGCCTATGAACCGCGCCGCGGACCGAGGTTGCCCGTGCAGGATTTTCGGAGTTTGTGACGAATCGGGCGCATCCGGGATTTGTGTATTAAGTCCGTGATGCTCGGGTACACGTCTGACGGACAGACGTTAGGAGTGTTCCCCAATGACGAGTACCTTCACCATTCCCGGTATGACCGAAAAGCAGAGCACGTCGGTGGCCAAGTTGCTTCAAAAGCAGCTCAGCAGGTACAACGACCTGCACCTGACACTCAAGCATGTGCACTGGAATGTGGTGGGCCCCAACTTCATCGGTGTACATGAGATGATCGATCCGCAGGTGGAACTGGTCCGTGGATATGCCGACGAAGTCGCTGAACGCATTGCCACGCTGGGCTTCTCGCCGAAAGGCACGCCGGGTGCGATCATCGACGACCGGTCGTGGGACGACTACTCGGTGGGCCGCGACAATGTCCAGGCCCATCTGGCCGCGGTCGACCTCGTCTACAACGGCGTGATCGCCGACACCCGCAAGAACATCAAGGAAACCGAAGAACCCGATCCGGTCACCCAGGACATGCTGATCGAACACGCCGCCGAACTGGAGAAGTTCCAATGGTTCGTCCGGGCGCATCTGGAGAGTTCGGGCGGCCAACTGGCCCACGAGGGTAAGTCGACCGAGAAGGGTGCCGCCGACAAGGCGCGGGCCAACGGAAAGCACTGATCTGCACCATGATTCAGGCCCGCGCCAAGTCGGCGCGGGCCTGAATTCGGGGTGTGGTCAGGAGGTCGCTTCCTCCAGTGCGTCGTCGCGAACAGGGCGGTCGGCCAGTTCCTCCGCGCGGCCGAACAGGTAGGGGTAGGCCACCCCGGCGATCGCGGCACCAATCAGCGGTGCCACCCAGAACACCCACAACTGCGCGGGTGCGCCGTCGCCGTTGAAGAACGCGACGCCCGTCGACCGTGCCGGGTTGACCGACGTGTTGGAGATCGGGATCGAGATGAGGTGGATCAGGGTCAGCGTCAGGCCGATCGACAAACCCGCGAAACCCTTCGGTGAGCGGTCGTCGGTCGATCCGAGGATCACCAACATGAAGATCGCCATCAACACGACCTCGGTGATGAACACCGCGGCCAGCGAGTAGCCGCCCGGAGAGTGCTCCGCAAACCCGTTGGCGGCCATGTTGCCGGTTTCCTCGAAACCGCTTTTTCCTGAGGCGATGACGTAGATGACGAGACCGCCCAGCAATCCGCCGATCACCTGGGCGACCCAGTAGGCAGGCAGCACTTTCCATTCCACGCGGTGCGCCAGGGCGGCACCCAGGGTGACTGCCGGGTTGAAATGTCCGCCCGAGATCGTGCCGAACGCGTAGACGCCGGTGAGCACGGTCAAGCCGAAGGCCAAGGCGACGCCCAGGAAACCGATGCCGACCGGGATGTCGTCGGAGAGGAACTTGGCCGCGAACACCGCACTGCCGCATCCGCCGAACACCAACCAGAACGTGCCGATCATCTCCGCCGCAAGGCGGTGTGTCATGGTCGGAGGAGTCATCAGCTACCACCTTTCGCCGTCGATTCGGTTGCTGCGAATGGTGACACAGCTCACAGTGACCGGCGGACGGCGTTGCCGAATTGTGCCCTGATAGCAACCGTCAGGCGGTGTCCGGATCGCCCTCTTTGGCGGCACCGCCGGACAGCAGGCCGGCGCGTTCGGCGGCGGCGGTCTCGCGATTCAGTCGCTGAGCCTGATACATCGACACCGTCGTCCGCGAGATGAGCAGGTAGGCGATGCCGACGCCGATGATCGCGGCCGGGATCACCGAGAACGAGCCGGTCATCTCGGCGACCATGATCATCACCGCGAGCGGAGCGTGCGCGACGCTGCCGAAGCAGGCCATCATGGCGATGACGATGAAGACCCCTGGGCCGTCGGGAATCCCGGGCGCGCCGACGGCTTCGGCGATGCGCCAGACTGCGGCGCCGACAAAGGCGCCGATCACCACGCCCGGCCCGAAGATCCCGCCGCTGCCGCCGGTGCCGATCGACAGCGACGTCGCGACGATCTTGGCGATCGGCAGGACGATGACGATCCACAGCGGAATGGACAACAGCGTGCCTCTGTCGGCGGCCAACTGCACCCAGCCATAACCACTGGACAGGATCTGCGGGATGAGGAGAGCCAGCAGGCCCACCAGGAGCCCACCGACGGTCGGCAGGACGACCGACGCACCCGGAATCGTGATGCGGTCGCTGAGCGCCACCGTGCCGTAGAAGATCCGCGCATAGAGGTAACCGACTGCCGCGGAGACGATTCCGATGAGGAGAAACCACGGCAGCTGTGCGGGGTCGAGCAGGTAGTCCGGTACCAGGTTGCCGAATAGCGGAGCGAAACCGAGTATCGACCCGTAGATCGCATACGCCGTGCCGGATGTGATGAAGCCGGGAATGAGCGACCGGTAGTCGAAGTCCTCGCGGTACACGATCGACGCCGCCAGCACAGCACCGCCGAGCGGTGCGCCGAAGATCGCGCCGATCCCCGAACCGATGCCCAATGACACCGCGACGCGACCGTCGGCGTCGGTCAGGTCCAACCAACGGGTCAGCAGTGAACCGAACCCCGCCGAGATCTGCGCCGTCGGCCCCTCACGGCCCGCGGAGCCGCCCGAACCGATGGTCAACGCGCTCGACACCATCTTCACCAGCACCACCCGGGAGCGGATCGCGCGCGGATCGCTGTGGACCGCCTCGATCGCGCTGTCGGTGCCGTGCCCTTTGGCCTCCGGCGCGAACTTCGCGACGACGGCGGCCGAGAGCAGCGCACCGAAGGTGGTCACCAACGGGATGGCCCACGGGCGGCTGAAGCCCGCCGATCCCGGATCACCGCCGTCGCCGGCGGGGGTCGGCACCCGGTACCCACCGAGATACCCCAGCATGAACTCGGTGGTGTATTTCAGCGCCAGGTAGAAGACCACCGCGCCGAGACCCGCGATGATGCCGATCGCCACACCCAGGATCAACCATTTCCGCAGATAGCCGGACCCGCGGATGAACACTCCGATCCGACCTCCGGAACTGGCGGTGGCACGAGCATCGGCAGCCGGCATGAAGCGGATGCTAACAGCGCGTCGCCCCCACCTCAGCGTTAAACAACCCGGTGCTCCACCTCGCCGACGCCGTCGAGTACCAGTCGGAGGGTGTCGCCTGGCTCCAGCCAGCATCCGGTTTCCATACCCGATCCACCCGGCAGTGTGCCGAGCCCGAAAACCTCGCCGGGGAACAGCTGTTCGTCCCGCGAGGCGTGGGCCAGCACGTCGCCGAGGGTCCACTGCAGTCCGCTGCTGGAAACCGTGCTGACGGTGCGGCCGTTGATCTGGACGGAACCGGTCAGCGCGTCGATTCGGGGCAGGATGTCGTCGGCGCCGGCCGCGGTGGCCGACATCGAACTGAGGAAATGTTTGGACTTCTGCGGTCCGAGGCCGCTGGCCATCTCGGCACGTTGCACATCACGGGCACTGAAGTCGTTCAGCAGCACGAATGCGCCGATGGCGTCGGTGGCTTGGTCGGGGGAGGCGTTGAGCAGGCCGTCCTTGAGGACGAATCCCACCTCCAGTTCGAAGTCGAGGGCCGTGGAATAGGTCGGAAATGCGACCGGCGTCCCGGACGGCACGATGGTCATCGCATTGGACATGTAGTAGATGGGTTGCCGGTAGAAGAGCTTCTTCGGGCGGAAGACGGGAAACGTTGTGCGGGTCATCTTCTCGTATGCCGACGCGATCGCCGCGCTGGGCCGGTAGAACCTGCCGACCATGCCACGCGCGGCATCGACATTGTGCCGCTCTGACAACAGGAAATCGCGGAAGGACAGGGGGCTGAACGGCAGCAGCACGTCGGTGTGCGCAAGGTGACGGTCGGCGGTCGCCAGCTCCCAGGCCGCGGCGAACGGCGACGGTCCCCACGGTGGGTCGCCGTCGAGCGGGCACCAGTCCGCCCCGTCGAGTCGCTGGATCTCCAGGCCTGCCTGCGTGCGAACTCGGCGGAATCTCATGCATCGATTGTCTCCAGCCGGACCACTCTGGGTATATACCCCCATGGGGTATATAGTGACGGGGTGGCGCATGTCGAGCACTCAGAGCACACCGGACAGCACAGTGGGCATACCGGACACGCCCATGGGCACGGTGACCACGTGGCCATGTTCCGAAGGCTGTTCTGGATCATGCTCGTGTTGGCGGTGCCCACGGTGCTGTTGTCGGGCATGTTCGCGATGATCATCGGCTATCGGGTGCCGGACTTCCCGGGTGCGCAATGGGTCTCGCCCGCCCTGGGGACGATCATGTACCTCTGGGGTGGTCGTCCGTTCCTGACCGGGGCAGTGAGTGAGATCCGTTCGCGCACACCGGGAATGATGTTGCTCATCGGACTCGCGATCACCGTCGCCTTCCTCTCGTCGTGGGGTGCGAGTCTCGGCGTGCTCGGCCACGAACTGGACTTCTGGTGGGAACTGGCGCTGCTCATCGTCATCATGCTGCTGGGCCACTGGATCGAGATGCGCTCCCTGGCGCAGACCACGTCGGCGCTGGATTCGCTTGCCGCACTGCTCCCCGACGAGGCCGAACGCGTCGAGGACGACGACCGCATCGTGACGGTCGCGCCCGTCGACCTGCTGGTCGGTGATGTCGTCCTGATCAGACCCGGTGCGCGGGTGCCCGCCGACGGTGTCATCGTCGACGGGGCAGCCGCCATGGACGAGTCGATGGTCACCGGGGAATCGCGTACCGTGCCACGTGGGGTCGGCGACAATGTGGTCGCCGGCACCTCTGCCACCGATTCCGCACTGCGGGTCCGTGTCACGGCCGTCGGTGACGATACCGCGCTGGCCGGAATCCAGCGGCTGGTCGCCGAGGCACAGAATTCGTCCTCGCGCGCGCAGCGGCTGGCCGATCGAGCCGCAGGGTGGTTGTTCTGGTTCGCGCTGGGCGCGGCGATCATCACGGCGGTCGCGTGGACTGCGCTCGGTCACCCGGATCAGGCGGTGATCAGGGCTATCACGGTGCTCGTCATCGCCTGCCCGCATGCGCTGGGCCTGGCCATCCCGCTGGTGGTGTCGATCGCCACCGAACGCGCCGCCCGCGGTGGAGTGCTGATCAAGGATCGGCTGGCGCTGGAACGGATGCGGCTGGTCGACGCGGTGCTGTTCGACAAGACCGGCACCCTGACCAAGGGGGAGCCTGCCGTGATCGCGGTCGACGGCGGTGACGACGTGCTGGCCCTCGCGGCGGCCGTTGAGGCGGATTCCGAGCATCCGCTGGCCCGGGCGATCGTCGCGGCGGCCGCCGAACGACGGCTCGTGGTGCCCAAGGTCACGGGATTCCAGTCATCACCTGCGCTGGGCGTGACTGCGTACGTCGATGCCCGGGAGATCAGGGTGGGCGGCCCGAGAATGCTCGATCAGCTGGGTGTGGCAGCACCGGCATCCGTGATGCCCGCGGCGGCAACGGTGCTGTACGTGGTCGCCGACGGCGTGGTGACCGGCACACTGGCGCTGGCCGACGAGATCCGCAGCGAGTCGCGCCCGGCCATCGATGCGCTGCGGAGCGCCGGCGTGGGGGTGGTGATGATCACCGGCGATGCACCCGAGGTCGCCGACGCCGTGGCCGCTCAGCTCGGAATCGACCGGGTCTTCGCCGGTGTGCGGCCGGAGGACAAGGCGGCCAGGGTCACCGAGTTGCAGCGCGAAGGACACACGGTCGCGATGGTGGGTGACGGCGTCAACGATGCACCCGGACTCGCGGCCGCCGCTGCCGACGGCGGCGTCGGCATCGCCATCGGGGCGGGCACCGACGTCGCGATATCGTCGGCGGGCTTCATACTCGCCGGATCCGACCCACGGTCGGTGCTCTCGGTCATCGAACTGTCCAAGGCCAGCTACCGCAAGATGCAGCAGAACCTGTGGTGGGCTGCGGGTTACAACCTGGTGTCGGTGCCGCTGGCAGCGGGTGTCCTGGCGCCGATCGGGTTCGTGATGCCGATGTCGGTGGGGGCGCTGCTGATGTCCCTGTCGACCGTCATCGTGGCGCTCAACGCGCAACTGCTACGGCGTCTCGACCTGCGTCCCGAGGCCAGTGTTCCCATCCCCGGCGGGCTCGGTTAGCTTGGAGGCGGCGATCCGCCGATGGATAAGACGGAGGGGTCCGATGCGCAAATCCGATCGTGTCGCCGAAGGCGGGGCATGGCTGCTCGAGAATGGTCACCGCGTCCTGCTGGCCCTCACCGGCGGTCGCTTCCCACGGACGGTGATGGGCATGTTGACCGTCGAGCTGCACACCGTCGGCCGCAAATCCGGTAAGCCGTACGCAAACCTGCTGACCAGCCCGGTCCACGACGACAACCGCCTCGTCGTGGTCGCCTCGAAGGGCGGTCACCAGGATCATCCCGACTGGTACAAGAACCTGGTGGCCAATCCGGAGGTGACTGTGACGATCGACGGGCGTGACGTGCCGATGCGGGCCCGCACGGCCACGGCCGAGGAGCGGGCGCAGCTGTGGCCGCAGGTGGTCAAGGCGTACAAGGGTTACGACGGCTACCAACGCAACACCGACCGGCAGATTCCGCTGGTGATCTGCGAGAAACGCCCCGCGAGCTGAGATCCTCAGCGGGCGGGGCGGTTTCGCGTCGTCGCGGGTTACTCGGCGTCGAGATCCTTCTGGACCAGCTCGGCGACAGTGGCGACCGCGGCCTCGCTTTCCGACGCCACGGTCACCTGGGCGCCGTTACCCGCGCCCAGCGTCATGATCATCAATGCCGAACCCGCGTCGACCGGCTCACCGCCGTCGACCGACAGGGTCACGGGAACACCGGCGTTGACGACGGCCTCTGCGATGATCGCAGCGGGCCGGGCGTGCAGGCCGACGGCCGATCCGACGATCACGGTCTTGGTGTGCATGTGCTTTCCCTTCTGAGGATTTCTGAATCGCTATGACTGGTTGGGATGGTCGGTGGTTCAGGCGTTGGCGAGGGCGGGCGCGTCCTCCGGAGCCGCCTTGTTGCTGGTGAACTGCTTCGCGGCCAGCACCGCAATGGCGCTCACGATGGTGCCGGCGGCCAAGGCCACGATGAACCACACCAGATTGCCGATCGCGAAGAACACGAAGATACCGCCGTGCGGCGCCTTGAGCGTGACATTGAAGGCCATGATGAGCGCACCGGTGACGGCGCCGCCTGCCATCATCGACGGGATGACGCGCAGCGGATCGGCGGCCGCGAACGGGATGGCACCCTCGGAGATGAACGAGGCGCCCAGAAGCCATGCGGCGCGGCCGTTCTCCCGCTCGGGCTCGCTGAACATCCCCGGGCGCAGCGTAGTGGCCAGAGCCATCGCCAGCGGCGGCACCATACCCGCGGCCATCACCGCTGCCATGATCCGCAACGACGATTCGTCGGTCACCACCAGGCCCGCCGTGGCGAACGCGTAGGCCGCCTTGTTGACCGGACCGCCGAGGTCGAAGCACATCATCAGGCCCAGGATGATGCCGAGGATGATCACCGAGCTCCCCGACAGTCCGCCGAGCCAGTTGGTCAGTCCGGATGTGATGGCCGCCAACGGCTTGCCCAGCAGCATGAACATCAGCAGACCGACGATCAGCGAGGCGAACAACGGGATGATCACCACGGGCATCAGGCCACGGAACCACTGGGGCACCTTGGCCCGGCTGATCCACAGTGCTGCGAAGCCAGCGATCAGGCCGCCCACGATACCGCCGATGAAGCCTCCGCCGACGAATACCGCGACGGCGCCCGCGGTGAAACCGGGTGCGATACCGGGGCGGTCGGCGATCGCGAAGGCGATGTAGCCGGCCAGTGCCGGGACCAGGAACATGAACGCGAGCTGCCCCAGCGTGAAGAGCACCGCACCCAGGTACTGCACCAGGCCGCCGGGTGGCAGATCGGTCAACGTGTTGGTGACGGCGATGTGGTTGCCGAGGGAGTTCATCCCGAATGCCAACGGTTTTGCACCGTCGGGAGCGTTGGCGATGTCGTAACCCGCGAACAGGAAGCCGAGGGCGATCAACAGACCGCCTGCGGCCACGAACGGGATCATGTAGCTCACGCCGGTCAGCAGGATCTGCCGCGTCCGGGTGCCCCACCCGACACCGCCGGAACTCGACGGTCCACCCGCGGCGGCAGCGGCGGCATCACCTTCTACTCGGGCGGCGTTGGGGTTGTCGGCGGCGGCGATGGCCTCGGCGATCATCTTGTCGGGTTCGTTGATGGCGCGTTTGACACCGGAGGCGATCAACGGCTTACCGGCGAAGCGCGCCCTGTCTTTGACGCCGACGTCGGTGGCGAAGATGACCGCGTCGGCGCTCGCGATGGTGGCAGCCGCCAACGGGGTGCTGCCCGAGGAGCCCTGCGTCTCGACCACGAAGTTGGCTCCGGCACGCTCGGCCGCCAGCTTCAGCGAGTCGGCAGCCATGTAGGTATGCGCGATACCGGTGGGGCAGGCCGTGATGGCGATGATGGTCTTCGTTGCGGGCGTGGACTTTTCGGCGGCGTCGGCCGCCGCGGCGGGTGCCGGGGTGGCGGCGGGTGCCGGGGTGGCCGCGGGTGCGGCGGGAGCCGGGTTGATCACACCGTCGACCAACCCGACCACGGCCTCCTTCGAGGATGCCGCGCGCAACGATTCGACGAATTCGGGGCGGACGAGTGCGCGCGCCAGACTCGACAGCAGCTTCATGTGTTCGGCGCCGCCGGAATCCGGGGCGGCGATCAGGAACACCAGGTCGGCGGGTCCATCCGGGGCGCCGAAATCGACGGCCGGTGCCAGCCGGGCGAATCCGATGGTCGGTGAGTCGACGTACGGTGAACGGCAGTGCGGGATGGCGATGCCGCCCGGCAGGCCCGTGGCGGACTGGGCCTCCCGGGCCATCGCGGCGCCCACCAGGCCGTCGCGGTCATTGGCGCGCCCGGCCTCCGCGAGGGCTCCGGCGATGCGGCCGATCACGGCTTCCTTGTCGGAGCCGGCGTCGACGTCGAGCAGGACGATGTCCTCGGTCGTGATCGGTTGAGTTGGTTCGGTCATCGGTTACACCTTTGTCGTGGTTGCGGTTCGTTGTCTTGGTTTTTGAGCGAGCTGTCGGTGCGCAGTGCGTCAGAGCAGATTTGGGGCTATCGACACCACGCGGACGGCGTCGAGGTCGATCTGGGCCGGTACCGGCAACGCCGATCCGGGTAGGGCGGCCGCCGCCGAGCCGTACGCGACCGCCATCTGCAGCCGCCGAGGTGCCTCGGCGCCCGCGAGGTCTGCCCGGACGTACCCCGCCAGTGACGAGTCACCTGCGCCGACGGTGCTCTTCGGGACGATCGGCGGCGGTGTGGCCAGCCAGGCGCCGTTGCCGTCGACCAGCACGGCACCCGCCGCGCCGAGCGTGGCCAGGACGCTGCCGACGCCGCGGCCGACAAGATCCAGGGCCGCCGCCACAACGGGCCCTGGATCACCCTGTGCGACGGCGTTTTCCAGGCTTTCCGCCGACACGCCGGCGAGCCCGGCAAGTTCCTCGGCATTGGGCTTGATCAGATCCGGCGCCGCGATATCGAAGGCTGCGGCAAGCGCGGACAGCGGTCCCTCGGAGGTGTCGACCGCGACCTTGCAGCTCTGGCTCCGCAACCTCGCGACCACGTCGGCGTACCAGTCCTGTGGCGCACCGGGCGGCAGCGAGCCGGAGAGCACAACCCAGGTTGCCGTGGCGGCGTGGGCCGTGACCGCGGCCGTCAGATCGGTCAGCGCCGCACCGCCAAGGGGGGCGCCCGGCTCGTTGAGTTTGGTTGTGGTGCCGTCGATCTCGGTGATGGCCAGGTTGGTGCGGACCTGCCCTGGGACTGGCACCGGATGGTAGGGCACCCCGGTCTGGTCGAGCGCGGCGAGGAACGGGTCACCGGCCGCGGCGGGCATGACGGCCACCGCCTCGATACCGGCGAGGGTCAGCGCGCGGGCGACGTTGACGCCCTTGCCGCCCGGTTCGTTGGACACCGACTGCACGCGGTGCACGGCCCCGCGGGTCAGCGTGGTGGCCAGCGTGACCGTGCGGTCGATGCTGGGGTTCGGTGTCACGGTGACAACCGGTGCTTGGGCGTTCATGCCAGGACCACCTCGACTCCGTGTTCGGTCAGTGCAGTGCGGTCGGCGTCGCTGATCTCGTCGTCGGTGACCAGGGCGTCGACACTGTCGATCGGAGCGAAGCTGACGAAGTCCTCCTGGCCCACCTTGGTGGAATCGGCGACCACGACGACGTAGTTGGCGCTGCGCACCATGGCGCGCTTGACGGCGGCCTCTTCGGTGTCCGGAGTGGACAGGCCGTGCCCGACGGTGATGCCGTTGGTGCCGATGAACGCGATGTCGACCCGCATGGTGTCGAGCACACGCAGCACCTGATCACCGACGGCGGCCTGGGTGAGTCCGCGGACGCGACCACCGAGCAGCTGCAGAGTCACCGAGGGCATGGCGGCCACCCGCGCGGCAATCGGCACCGAGTTGGTGACGACCACGAGGTCGCGATCTGTCGGAAGCAGTGCGGCCACCCGCGCGGTGGTGGTGCCGGCGTCGAACAGGACGCTGGCACCGGAGAGGGGGAGGAATTCACCGGCGGCCCGGGCGATGGCGTCCTTGACGTCGGAGCGGGTGGTCTCCCGCTCGCTGACACCAGCCTCGACGACGTGTAGTGCGCGCGCCGGCACGGCCCCGCCGTGGACCCGGCGCAGCAGGCCGGCCCGGTCGAGCACAGCCAGATCGCGGCGCACCGTCTCGGTGGTGACGGCGTAGGTGTCCGCCAGCTCGGCCACTGAGGCGCGTCCGCGCGCCATCACCAGGGTGGCGATCGCTTGTTGGCGTTCTTCTGGGTACACGACGCTCCGATTGTGTTTGTTTGAGCCCGTTTGAATGTTGATATGTGTTGTTTTACGCCTATTCGTGTTGACTTGTCAATGTTTTTCTGTAATCTGGTTCACATGACCTCGACCGCCACAGCTGCGTCACAGTCCCCGGGTACGCCTGCATCAGTACTCACCGGGGTACCTGTGGTGCCCGGCCTCGCCTATGCCCCTGTCATCCGTCCCGGCCGCCTGCCTGACCTCGACGATCTCGCCGCGGCCCCGGGCGTGGCGGAAGAAGACCGCGACGTCGAATCGAGCCGGTTCGCAGCGGCGGCCGTGGCCGTGGCCGACCGCCTGCGTGAGCGCGCAGCCCACGCCACCGGGTCGGCATCGGAGGTGCTCGCTGCCACCGCCACGCTCGCGCAGGACAGGGCGTGGCTCGGTGCGGCCGACAAACGCATCAAGGACGGTGCCTCAGCCGTGCGGGCCACATCCGAGGCGGTGGCCCAGTTCGTCGACATGTTCACCAAGATGGGTGGACTGATGGCCGAGCGCGTGACCGATCTGAAGGACATCCGCGACCGCGTGATCGCCGAGCTGCGCGGGCTGCCCGAACCGGGTGTGCCGCTACCTGACGAGCCGTCGGTGTTGTGCGCCGAGGATCTGGCGCCCGCCGACACCGCCGGGCTGGATCCCGCGCTGATCATCGGACTGGCCACCACGCTCGGTGGGCCCACCAGTCACACCGCGATCATCGCGCGGCAATTGGGCATACCGTGCGTCGTCGCGGTGGGCGGTCTGGACGCCGTCGAACCGGGCACCCGGGTGCTGCTCGACGGGACGCGGGGCACGGTGACGCTCTCGCCCGATGTCGCCGAGGCCACCGCCGCTGTCGACGCCGCCGCGAAGGCTGCGGCGGCCCAGGCGAACTGGACCGGGCCGGGGGCCACCGCCGACGGACACGTCGTCGCGGTCCTGGCCAACGTGCAGGACGGTGCCGCCGCACGCGCCGCCCGTGCCACCCCGGCGGAAGGCATCGGCCTGTTCCGCACCGAATTGTGCTTCCTCAACAGTGAAGTCGAGCCCACCGTCGATGAGCAGGCCCAGATCTATGCGGAGGTGCTGCAGGCCTTCGCCGGCGCCAAGGTCGTCGTGCGCACGCTCGATGCGGGGTCGGACAAGCCGCTGAAATTCGCCGGTCATCCTGAGGAGGCCAATCCTGCGCTGGGCGTCCGCGGGATCCGGATCGCCGTCGGCAACCCGGGCCTGCTGGATCGACAGTTGGCGGCCATCGCTTCCGCGGCCGAGCAGACCGGTAACGCGCCGTGGGTGATGGCGCCGATGATCGCCACGGCCGACGAAGCCAAGCAGTTCGCCGAGCAGGCGCGCGGATACGGACTGACGCCCGGCGTGATGATCGAGGTGCCCGCGGCGGCGTTGCTCGCCGACCGCATCCTGGCGCACGTCGACTTCCTGTCGATCGGTACCAACGATCTGGCGCAGTACACCATGGCCGCCGACCGGATGTCGGCCGATCTGGCCACCCTCACCGACCCCTGGCAGCCCGGTGTGCTGGCCCTGGTGTCGATGACGGCGCGGGCAGGTGCGGCCGCAGGCAAACCGGTGGGTGTGTGTGGCGAGGCGGCGGCCGACCCGCTGCTGGCCTGCGTCCTCGTCGGCCTCGGCATCACATCGTTGTCGGCCGCCGCGGCGGCGGTTCCGGCGGTCGGAGCCAAGCTGGCGTCGGTCACCTTGGAGCGCTGCCGGGAAGCGGCGGACGCGGTGCTGGTGACGGCCAGTGCCGCCGAGGCCCGGTCGGCCGCGCTGGCCATTCTGGAATAAACGGACCACAGTCCGGTTGAATGGGGTGACTCTGAGATCCAGGAGGTTCCCATGCCGGCAGTCACCGCTGACACATTGACCCTGACCCGGGTGTCGCCCCCGAGCGCCACCGACACCGAACGGCCGGTGCGCGCCGTCACCACCGGCCCGCGGGGCTACGAGGGCGAGGGTTTCCCCGTCGTCCGCGCGTTCGCCGGGGTCAGCGCCGCGTCGCTCGATCCCTTCGTGCACATGGACCAGATGGGCGAGGTCGAATACCAGCCCGGCGAACCCAAGGGCACCGATTGGCATCCGCACCGCGGCTTCGAGACCGTGACGTACATGATCGACGGGCGGTTCGCGCACCAGGATTCGCACGGCGGCGGCGGCCTGATCACCGACGGCGCCACACAGTGGATGACGGCAGGCTCGGGCATCCTGCACATCGAGACCCCGCCCGCCGAACTCGTCGAGAGTGGCGGCACGTTCCACGGCATCCAGCTGTGGGTGAACCTGCCCAAGAAGGACAAGTTCGCCGCGCCGAAGTATCAGGCGATCGAGGGCGGCGAAGTGAGACTACTGTCGTCCGATGACGGCGGCGCCTTGATCCGCATCATCGCGGGCGAGATCGACGGCCAGGCGGGGCCGGGTGCCACCCATACGCCGATCACGTTGGCACACAGCACTATCGAGCCCGGCGCGCAGCTCAACCTGCCGTGGAACCGGGACTTCAACGCGTTGGTGTACGTCCTGTCCGGCCGTGGATCGGTGGGCCCTGTCCGTCACCCGATCCAACAGGGTCAACTCGCGGTGCTCGGCCCGGGCGACCGGATCACTGTCGCCGCCGATCCGGCACAGGACGCTCATCGCCCGGCGATGGAGGTGCTGTTGTTGGGCGGCAAGCCCATCCGCGAGCCCGTGTTCCAGTACGGCCCGTTCGTGATGAACTCCAAGTCAGAGCTCGTCGAGGCGATGGAGGATTTCCAGGCGGGCAAGTTCGGGGTGATCCCGCCGAATGCGCTGATGCCGCACCGCCCGTCGACGATGCGCTGAGGGACGTCGATTCGCGTCGAGTGAGGAACCATGCAGGACAAGTGCGAGTACACCTCTGCGTGAGTCCTCACCCGACGCGCGTCACGCCGGCTGTTTGTCGGCGGGCGCCGGGTACAGCAGTTCGAGCGCACCGAGGTTTGCCGCCACCGTCACCAGTGGCAGCGCATCGCCAACGGGATGGTGCTCGTCGCCGGACTCGGCCCGTAACGCCACCACGAAGTGTTGCGTGATGGGCGTCGTGCCGATCGGTTTGTCGGTGCGGCCGGACATCCGGTCGCACACCATGGTGGCGTGCGCGTCGAGCACCGTACGTGTCTGCGGATAGGCGCCGGGCGACGGCCGGTCCGGGATGTCGGTGATCAGATCGGCTGCGGTGCGTAGCCGCATGGCGCGGTTGGCCCGGCGTACCACGGGCGTCCGGTGGTCGGCCGGATTGCTGCTCTCCGAAAGGTATTGACGCAGACCGTCATCCACGGTGCGCCATGCGGTGAGCATGTCGTAGCTCAGCTCGTTGACGGCCGCCTCGGACGTGCCATGGGTGATCCGCGAGACGGCGGTGCGCAAATAGCGGGTGCCGACGTCGAAGGCGGCGTCGATGGCCGAGGTGAGGGCCTTCTCCGAGCCGCGCGGCCACAGCAGCAGCGACACCGCGACACCTACCGCCCCACCGACGACGATGTCCTCGATGCGGATCAGGCCCACCTGCCATCCCGTCGGGTGGATCAGGTTGAACACGATGAGCACCAACATGTTGAAGGCAGCCTGGCCCGCGGTGAACGACGCCACTTTGGGCACATATGCGGCGAAGAACGCGACGATGGGCAGCGCGACCCACAACACTGCGGGGTCGACGCCGAGGAGTTCGATGAGCACCGCGCCGATGATGAACCCGCCAGCTGTGCCGAACACGGCGCTGAGCACCTTGGTGCCGGTCGCGAGGGCGCTGCTGCGCAGCACCGACATCGCCGCCAGCACCACCCAGAACCCGTGCTCGA
This sequence comes from uncultured Mycolicibacterium sp., assembly GCA_945957405.1. Classification (GTDB taxonomy): domain Bacteria; phylum Actinomycetota; class Actinomycetes; order Mycobacteriales; family Mycobacteriaceae; genus Mycobacterium. The sequence continues at coordinate 20,340 of CAMFLL010000030.1, forward strand.
CAGGGAACACGTGGGTGGTGGCAACCGCCAGCGCCAAGCCCAGGCCGGTGCGCAGGCTGTTGCGGACGACGACGGCATGTGTGGCCAGATACCCCGACGGGATCGCCGCCACCGCTTGGCTTTCCGACAGCACCCGGGATGCCGCACCGGTGTCCGGCAGCTGGCGTCCGAGCACCCGCATCAGTACCGGGCGGGCATCGGCTGCTGCCGCCAGCGCGATGACACGGCCGGTGATACCCACGGTGGCACCGAACGTGCGCCGGTTCAGCAGTTGCGATCCCACCTGCACGGCGACGGCGTCATCGGTTTCCCGCAGGATCTCGGAGATGTCCTCCCGATAGCGGCCCTGTGCGACGGCCCGCAGCTCAGTGAGGGCGTCCTCGAGTTCGGCCCGTGCCGGCGCGCGGTCGGCAACGCGTGAGATGCGCAGCAGTCGCGCACTGGCGCGCAACACACGGACCGACGGCGCCGTCATGACGCCCAGCGTCGACGCGGTGTCATCGCGCACTCCGTCGCAGAGCCAGCCCAGGTCGTCGACGACCCGGACCAGGGCGCGGCTGCCTGCCGTCAGCCCCACCGGCCGGTAGTCGCTGTCGAGGTAGTTGGCGTACAGCGCGTTCATCGCCGAGGTGACTTCTTTGGCGGTGGCGCGACCCTCGAGGCGATGGGCCAGCGCGGCGCACACCGCGGCGGCGTGGCGTCGCAGTTCGTCGTGGTAGCGGGGCGGGAACAGGAACAGGGCCGCGGGCACACACACCGCCAGCGCGATGCACCAACCCGTCAGACGCTCGCCGATCGGTCCCGGCGGAGTGCACGCCGGCAATACGAAGGTCAACAGCGTGGCCCGTTGTCCGGCCGCGATGGCGGTGCTCAGCACGCCGGCGAACGACACCGCACACCCGAGCGCGAACATCAGGGCCACCGCCAGCCACGGGTGGGGTGAGACCAAAGTGCCCAACGTGATCAGCACCGCGCCGATCATGCCCAGTCCGGCGTAGGAGACCGCGCGCCCGGCCCGGTTGCCGGGGAAGTCGACGACCACCAGCAAGGCGATGGAACCGAAGATGGCGAACAGGGGAGTCTGGTCACCGCCGACGGCGAAACCGATTGATGCCGACACCGGGATGACGAGTGCCGCCCTGGCGGCGCGCCGCAGGCCGTCGAATTCGGGGTCGCGCGCCTCGATCTCCTCCAGGAAGCGGCGCAACAGGTCGACGGGCCGGGCCCGCGTCATTCGGGTGCGGTCGCGAATCGGCCGGAATCGAGCGCGTCGAGCAGCTGCGCCGTGATCCACTCCAGACCCTCGGTATCTGGCGGCAACGTGCATTGTTCGTAGCCGACGAGCAGGTACACCGCCCAGTTGGCGAACAACTGGGCTTGCCGCGCATTACCCAGAATCTCCAGCGCCGAGTCCCGCAGTACCTCGAAGCGCTCGCGGTCCACCTTCTCCTGCGCGGTCCGAACCATCGGATCGACGGAACTCCACGCGCGCACCGCGGCCTCGGCGCCGTGTGGCAGCGACAGCCCCACCTGGACGACGGCGTCGATGCGGCTGCGAGGGTCGGGTTCGGTGCGCAGGTGCGCGACGCGCTGCTCGGTCAGGCCCTGCAGCCATTTGGTGACGAGCTCGTTGGTGTACGCCGGCCAGTTCTCGAAGTAGTGGTAGAACGAGCCCGTCGTGACGCCGAGCCGTCCGCACACCTCCGCCAACTTCAAGCCGCCATACCCGAGGTCTGCGAGGACATCGAGACCCGTTTCGAAGTACGCCTCCCGGGAGACGACGGTTGCCATGCCTCCGCACCCTAATTCGCCGCCGGGGTGCGACGCACGTCCGGCCCAGGATGTCGCCGGCCAGTGCGTTGCCCGGCAATCACCGGCAACCGGCGTGCTCGACCGAGGAAGCTTGCCGGCGCTGTTCTCCGGCAACCCCTCGGGCGCGGCTTTTGGTGGTCCGCCGCATTACCAGACGGTGACGAAATTTCACCCGGAAAACCGCACAATGACGTTATTTGTCCATACTCCAGAGTATGGATTTAGTCGTGAATGTTCGCGAATTGTCCGGAATTCGCCAACACCTGCCTGCGTGAGCGACGTTTCCGGCACCGGCAACAACGCAGTACAACCCATGGACCGTAATGCGGCTCACGTGTGGCACAATTCATTTGTGCCGCACACCGCTAGTAGGGGTCCCGGTCGCCCGCCAGCAGCGAAGGCAGCGGAAACGCGCGAGCGTATATTGCTCGCCGCCCGCGAGGTTTTCAGCGAATTGGGGTATGACGCCGCGACCTTCCAGGCAATCGCGATCCGCGCCGACCTGACCCGCCCCGCCATCAACCACTACTTCCCGAGCAAACGCGCGCTGTACCGGGAAGTGGTCGATCAGACGAACGCTCTGGTGGTCGCGGTAGGTGCTCAACGCGCACAGCAGGCCACCTCACTGGTCGATCGTCTCGCGGCATTCCTGAGCGCTGCGGTGCAGGCCGACTCGAAGGACCGCTCGGCCGCAGCGTTCCTCGTCACCGCGGTGCTCGAGTCGCAGCGGCATCCCGACCTGCGTGAGGCGCAGAACGATTCGCTGGAGAACTCTCGGCTGTTCGTGACATGGGCGGTGAACGAGGCACTCGAGTCGGGCGAACTCGCCACCGACACCGACGTGCGCTCGCTCGTCGAGATGCTCGTCGCGCTGCTGTGGGGGATGGGCTTCTATGCCGGGTTCGTCGGTACCCACGAGGAACTCGACCGGATCACCGACCAGCTCAAACTTCTCCTCGAGCAGCGGCTGTGGACGCTGCGGCCCAGCACCGCCGCCGTGACGGCAGAGACCACCGGCTCCAGCGCATAGCCTGCCTAACTTGTTGGGTAGCATGGCTCATGAATTCGGGGCCGGACATCTAAGGCGGGATCTTCATGGGCGCACTCCGCACGCACGACGACACGTGGGACATCGCCACCAGCGTCGGTAGCACCGCAGTCATGGTGGCCGCGGCTCGGGCGGCCGAAACAGATCAGCCGGACCCGTTGATCCGCGATCCCTACGCGCGGCTGCTGGTCACGGGCGCTGGTTCGGGCATCTGGGAGAACATGCTCGACACATCCCTGGCCGCCAAGGTCGCCGACATCGACCCGATGATCGCGGCGATCTTTCTGTACATGCGCAACTACCAGGCCGTGCGCACGCACTTCTTCGATACGTACTTCGCCGATGCGACGGCTGCGGGTATCCACCAGGTCGTCATCCTGGCCTCAGGGCTGGACTCCCGCGCCTATCGGATCGAATGGCCCGCCGGCACCCGGGTGTTCGAGATCGACCAGCCCAAGGTGCTCGAGTACAAGGCGCAGACGCTTGCCGAACACGGCGTGCAGCCGTCGGCGCAGCGTTTCGAGGTCCCGGTCGATCTGCGGTTCGACTGGCCCGCGGCACTGACTGCAGCCGGGTTCGATCCGGACCAGCCGACCGCCTGGCTGGCCGAGGGTCTGCTGATGTACCTGCCCGCCGCCGCCCAGGACAACTTGTTCGAGAACATCGGGGCGCTCAGCGCTACCGGCAGCCGCGTCGCCGCCGAGACAGCAGGCAAGCGCTCGGCGGAGCGGCGCGAGGAGCTGCGGGAACGGTTCGAACGGGTCGCCACCGAGCTGGGCATCGAGCGCCGTTTCGACATCCAGGACCTGGTGTACGAAGATCCCGAGCGCGCTGAGGTCGCCGACTGGCTCGACACCCATGGGTGGCGCGCCATGGGTTACGACTCGCTCGACGAGATGCGTCGGCTGGGCCGGTTCGTGGAGATCCCGAGTACGGACAACCGGGACGCATTCTCGACGTTCGTGGTAGCCGAACGGAGCTGACGGCCGGGCGCGACCTGTCGTCCAACCGGGTGGTTGGCTACCATTGGCGGCCAGAGCCGAAACCACCGAACCCAGCATCGGGGCCCGGGAAGGAAAAGCCAGTGACCACCGATTTCTCCAACGCGCCCGCACCCGCCGCCACCTCAGCCGCCGACATCCCCGCCGTCGTCGCAGGTCTGCGCAAGACCTTCGCATCGGGGCGGACCCGGCCGGTGGAGTGGCGTCGCACCCAGCTACGGGCCCTCGAGGCGATGATGACCGAGAACGAGGTCAGGATCGCCGACGTCCTGGAGCAGGACCTGGACCGTAAACCGTTCGAAGCATGGCTCGCAGACTCGGCCAGCACCGCCGGTGAAGCGCATTACGCCGCCAAGAACGTGGGCAGATGGATGCGCCGCAAGTACCGGCTGCTCGAACTGGCGCAGCTGCCCGGCCGCGGATGGGTGGAGTACGAGCCCTACGGCACCGTGCTGATCATCGGCGCCTGGAACTACCCGTTCTATCTGACGCTTGGTCCCGCCGTCGGTGCCATCGCCGCAGGTAACGCCGTCGTCCTCAAACCTTCGGAGATCGCGCCGGCCTCCTCGGCCCTGATGGCCGAACTCGTGCCCAAGTACCTCGACAAGGAGGCGTTCGCCGTCGTCGAGGGTGATGGTGCGGTCAGCCAGGAACTCATCGCGCAGGGTTTCGACCGGGTGTTCTTCACCGGCGGCACCGAGATCGGCCGCAAGGTGTACGAGGGCGCGGCCCGGCATCTGACCCCGGTGACGCTCGAACTCGGCGGCAAGAGCCCCGTGATCGTGGCGGCCGATGCCGATATCGACGTCGCGGCCAAGCGAATCGCCTGGATCAAGCTGATGAACTCCGGCCAGACCTGTGTCGCACCCGATTACGTCCTGGCCGACGCGTCGATCCGGGATGCGCTGGTCACCAAGATCGGCGAGGCCGTCGCTGAGTTCGAGGCTGGTGCCACGACCGGGAAACGGATCGTGAACAAGCGCCAGTTCGAGCGCCTTACCGGGTATCTCGCCGACACCAAGGGCTCGGTTGTCCTCGGCGGTGGTTCGGATGCCGACCAACTGCGGATCGAGCCGACGGTGATCGTCGACCCCGCGCCCGACGAGCCGGTGATGCAGGACGAGATCTTCGGACCGGTGCTCCCGGTCATGACGGTTCAATCCTTGGATGAGGCAATCGATTTCGTCAACGCGCGACCGAAGCCGTTGGCCGCCTACCTGTTCACCGCGACCAAGAGTGTGCGCGAGCGGGTGATCCGCGAGGTTCCTGCGGGTGGCATGCTGGTCAACCACTTGGCCTTCCAGGTCACGACCACCAAGTTGCCGTTCGGTGGCGTCGGTTCCTCCGGCATGGGGGCCTATCACGGCAAGTACGGGTTCGAGGAGTTCAGCCACTCCAAGACCGTGATGACCAAGCCCACCCGACCCGACTTATCGGCCATGATCTACCCCCCGTATACAGAGAAGGCGTGGAAACTGGCGCGCCGACTGTTCTGACCGGGCGGTGTGCTCACTTTTGATGTCAACGAGGATGTGAGAAAGGAAGCTAGATGCCCGGAGTGCAGGATCGTGTCGTCGTCGTCACCGGTGCGGGTGGCGGGCTGGGTCGTGAGTACGCCCTGACGTTGGCCAGGGAGGGCGCCAGCGTTGTGGTCAACGACCTCGGCGGAGCACGCGACGGGTCGGGTGCCGGACACAACATGGCCGACCAGGTCGTGAGTGAGATCAAGGACGCCGGCGGCCGCGCCGTGGCCAACTACGACAGCGTCGCCGAGGCCGAAGGCGCCGAGAACATCATCAAGACCGCGCTCGACGAGTTCGGCAAGGTCGACGGTGTGGTCAGCAACGCGGGCATCCTGCGCGACGGCACCTTCCACAAGATGACCTATGAGAACTGGGATTCGGTCCTCAAGGTGCACCTCTACGGCGGGTACAACGTCATCCGCGCGGCGTGGCCGCACTTCCGCGAGCAGAGCTACGGTCGCGTCGTCGTGGCGACGTCCACCAGCGGCCTGTTCGGCAACTTCGGTCAGGCCAACTACGGCGCCGCCAAGATGGGGCTCGTCGGCCTGATCAACACGCTGGCCCAGGAAGGCGCGAAGTACAACATCAAGACCAACGCGGTGGCGCCTATCGCGGCGACCCGGATGACCGAGGACATCCTGCCGCCGGAGGTGTTGAAGAACCTGACTCCGGAGTTCGTCGCTCCCGTGGTGGCCTACCTGTGCACCGAAGAGGTACCCGACTCCGCGTCGGTGTTCATCGTCGGTGGCGGAAAGGTGCAACGCACCGCGCTGTTCCAGAACGAGGGCGTGACGTTCCCAGCACCGCCGTCGGTCGACGACATCGCGTCGCGGTGGTCGGAGATCGATGATCTGTCGGCGGCCAAACAAGCGGCGTTCAATCTGCGCTGATCAGATGAAAGCCTGTGTGGTACAGGAACTCTCGGGGCCATCGGGCATGGCCTACACGGACGTGCCCGATGTCTCACCCGGTCCGGCCGATCTGCTGATCGATGTACGGGCGGCGGGTGTGTGCTTTCCCGATCTCCTGCTGAGCAAAGGCGAATACCAGCTCAAGCTCCCGCCACCGTTCGTGCCGGGCATGGAGGTCGCCGGCGTGGTGGCGGCTGCCCCGGACGGGACAGAATTTGCTGTCGGACAGCGGGTTTCGGCCTCGAGCGTGCTGGGCGGATACGCCGAGCAGGTGGTCGTGTCGCCGGACGGGGTGCGACCCAGCCCGCCTGAACTCGACGACGCCGAAGCGGTTTCGCTGCTGGTCAACTACAACACGATGTACTTCGCCTACACCCGCCGCGCCGCACTGCGTCCCGGCGAGACAGTGTTGGTGCTCGGATCCGCCGGTGGGGTCGGAACGGCGGCGATCCAGGTTGCCAAAGCCATGGGCGCCAGGGTGATCGCGGCGGTGCACCGGCCGGGCGCGGTCGACTTCGTGTCGTCGCTGCAACCTGACGCGGTGATCCAGTTGAGCGAAGGATGGCCGCAGGCCGTCAAGGATGCCACCGACGGACACGGTGTCGACGTGGTGGTGGACCCGGTGGGTGGCGAGGCGTTCGACGAGGCGATCCGCGTCATGGCCACCGACGGCCGACTGCTGGTGATCGGGTTCGCCGCAGGCGCTGGCATTCCGACGGTCAAGGTGAACCGGCTGTTGCTGCGCAATGTCGGCGTGCTCGGTGTCGGATACGGCGAATACATCCGCCGCGATCCGGCGGCGGCCGTCGAGGTGGCCCAAGGTCTTGAGCGGTTGGTCTCGGCTGGTCTCAGACCGCCACCACCGCAACGCTATCCACTGTCCGAAGGGAGTCGCGCGTTGCAGGCGCTGCATGACGGCGGGGTGTTCGGCAAGCTGGTTCTCGAGCCCTGATGAGTACCGGCGGGGTCGTCCTGGTCGGGCTGGCCATCGCGGTCGGCCTGATCGGCATCATCGTTCCGATCCTGCCCGGCGCGCTGCTGGTCGCCGGTGCCATCACGGTCTGGGCGATTGTCGAGCGGACTGCGGTTTCGTGGGTGACCCTGGGTATCGCGTTGGCGCTCATCGGGACAAGCACCGTCATCAAGTACACCTGGCCTGTCAGGCGTATGCGCGAGGCCGACGTGCGCACACTGAGCCTCGTGCTCGGTGGGGTGCTCGGTGTGATCGGGTTCTTCGTGATCCCCATCCTGGGGCTCGTGATCGGCTTCGTTGCGGGCGTGTACCTCGCCGAACTCGGCACCCGCAGGGACGCCCGACGCGCCTGGGTGTCCACCGTGCATGCGCTCAAAGGAGTGGCGTTGTCGGTCGGGGTGGAACTGGTGGGCGCCCTGGCGGCCACCGTGGTGTGGGCGGCCGCCGTCGCGTTCTGGTGATCTATCCGAGCAGTGCGGCCCGCAGCCGGGCGAGGTCGTCGTCGGTGACGTCGGCCGCGCGCAGATAACCGGTCACCGAACCGAACTCCTCCTCGACGCTGCGCAGTGCGCTGGCCAGATAGTCCTCCCGGACACCCAGCACGTCGTCGGAGAGCCGGGCTTCGGTGAAATCAGCCGTCTCACTGGGTAGTTCGCCGTCGAAACGCGCTTTGATGCGCTCCATGATCTGGGTGCGAAGCTCCGGCGCTGCGGCATTGCTGGCCAGGTAGTCCGCCATGATGGCATCGCGGTCGAGGCCGGCTGCCTCGAGCACCACGGCCACGGTGAAGCCGGTGCGGTCCTTTCCGGCGAAACAGTGCACCAGCAGCGATCGTTCGTCGCCGAGCAACGACACCATGCGGTGCACCGCCCGTCGGGCCAACGGAGCCAGCGCGATGCGGCCGTATTCCTCGGTCATGTACCGTGCCGCGGCGTCTGACGTCGATTCGTCATCGGGTTTCTCGGTCATCAGGCGCGCAAAGGCGTGCTCGTGCGGCGCTTCTTCGCCGTCGGGCAATACATCTTCGACGAACGGCAGCAGATGGACGACCACCCCGTCGGGCACGAGGCCCGGACCGTGGCTCCTGACCTCCGGCGGTGAGCGCAGGTCGGCGACGTCGGTGATGCCCAGCTGGGTCATCTGGTGCCGACCGGTGTCATCGAGGTGACTCAGCTCGCCGGCCCGGAACAACCGGCCCGGGCGGATCAGCCCGCGCGTGGTGCTGGTGACATCCCGGAAGTTCCACGCCCCGGACAGCTGCTCTGCGAGGTCGGTCACTTCGGCACGACCGCCGTCGCGAAAGCGCTCTTCTCCCTGCCGAGTTCGGTCCGCGCGATGGTTCGCAGGTGGACCTCGTCGGGTCCGTCGAAGATCCGCATGGCGCGCTGCCAGCCGTACATGCGCGCGAGCATGGTGTCGTCGGAGATCCCGGCGGCGCCGTGCGTCTGGATGGCGCGGTCGATCACGTTGCATGCCATCTGCGGTGCGACAGCCTTGATCTGTGACACCAGACCGTGCGCCGCCTTGTTGCCATGCTGGTCGATGGTCCAGGCGGCCTTCTGGCAAAGCAGCCGCGACTGGTCGATCTCGTTGCGCGACACGGCAATGGCGTGCTGCACCATGCCCTGCTCGGCCAGCGGCTTGCCGAACGCGATGCGCCGCTGCACCCGGTCGACCATGAGTGCCAGCGCGCGTTCGGCCACCCCGATGGCCCGCATGCAGTGGTGGATGCGGCCGGGGCCGAGCCGGGCCTGCGCGATGGCAAAGCCAGAACCCTCCTCGCCCAAGAGGTTCGAGGCGGGTACCCGCACGTTGTCATAGGTGATCACGGCGTGGCCGTGCTGATCCTGCCAGCCGAACACCGAGGTGGACCGTTCGATGTTGACCCCGGGGGTATCGGAGGGGACCAGGATCATGGACTGCTGCTGATGGCTTGCGGCGTCGGGGTTGGTGCGGCCCATCACGATCAGGATCTTGCAGCGGGGGTCGTTGGCGCCGGACGTCCACCACTTGCGTCCGTTGATGATGTAGTCGTCGCCGTCGCGCACGATCTGCGTCTGGATGTTGCGGGCGTCAGACGAGGCGACGGCTGGTTCCGTCATCGAGAACGCGCTGCGGATCTCACCGGCCAGCAGCGGTTCGAGCCACTGTTTCCGCTGGTCTTCCGTGGCGAACAGGTGCAACGTCTCCATGTTGCCGGTATCGGGTGCCGCGCAGTTGATGGCCTCGGGCGCAATCTCGGTGCTCCACCCCGACAGTTCGGCCAGTGGCGCGTACTCGAGGTTGGTCAGGCCCGATTCCGACGGCAGGAACAGATTCCACAGGCCCCGGTCCTTCGCGAGCTTCTTGAGCTCTTCGACCACGGGAGGAACCGTGAAATCCCCCGGCCCGGCCTGGGCGCGGTAGGCGTCGTAAGACTCCTCTGCCGGAAAGACGTGCTCGACCATGAAGTCGGTGAGCCGCTTGTGGTAATCCTGCGCTTTGGCCGACATCGCGAAGTCCATGACAGCCACGATAGGACACCTCTCTACCGAGCGGTTGGGCGGCTGTCACCGGCCGAGCGCTGGCTGTCGGGGCGCCGGAGCACCACCGCGGCGGCGACTGCCGCGACGACGGCCAGGACGACGATCATGCCCGCCACGGCCGGCCAGCCGCCGGCGTCGAGGGCCATGCCGCCGAACCACCCCACTGCACTGGATCCGCCGTAATAGAAGAGGTTGTAGAGCGAGGAGGCCTGAGCCTTTCCTTCGGCGGCATCGTGGCCCGTCCATCCGGACGCGATGGCATGCGCGCCGAAGAATCCGGCGGTGGCGATCAGCAGGCCGGCGAGGACTACGAAGATGTTGTCGCTCAGGGTGATTGCGACCCCGACGATCATCGTGGCGATGGAGGCCAGCAGCACGCGCCTTCGTCCGAATCGGGCCGCCTCGGCACCCGCCCGGGATGAGGCGAAGGTGCCGGCGAGGTAGGCGACGAACACCAGGCTGACCAGCGTCTGCGGCAGGTTGAACGGTGCTGCCATCAGCCGGAAGCCGAGGAAGTTGTACATCGCCACGAAGCCGCCCATCAACAGGAACGCCTGGGCGTACAACGTGAGTTGGCGGGGCGAGCGCAGATTGGCGGCGAGCCGGTGCGCGATACCGGATGCTCCGGCATGCCCGGGTTGGTAGCCACGGGACCGGGGCGCCAGTTTCACGAAGCCCAGCGCGGCGACACCGCAGAGCACCGCCACGGCCAGCACGCCGGCGCGCCAGCCATACCACTCCGAAATGGGCCCAGCCACGAGCCGGCCGAGCAGTCCGCCGATGCTGGTGCCTGCCACGTAGACGCCGGCGGCTCGGGCGGTGTGATGGGTGTGGATCTCCTCGGTGAGATACGCGATGGCGATCGCGGGCGCCCCGCCGAGCAGAAGTCCCTCCAGGAAACGACCGGCGAGCAGCAGCTCGAAATCAGGGGCGAACGGCACCAGCAGGCCGACCGCCGTCGCTGCCAGCACCGACACGGACATGGCCTTGACCCGGCCGATCCGATCGGCCAGCAGCGACCACGGGATGACACCGATGGCCAGGCCAGCCGTCGCGGCCGACACCATGAGCGCTGTGTTGGCCGCGCCGATGCCGAGGTCGTTCGCGATCAGCGGGAGCACGGCCTGCGGGGAGTAGAGCTGGGCGAAGGTCGCCACACCCGCGCAGAACAGGGCGATCAGCAGACGCCGGTACTCGGCGGAGCCTCTGCTGTGGCCCACCCAGGTGTCCGATGTCGGGGTGCTGATGACGGTCATGGCGTCGACGTTAGGCATCAATCAATTAGGTGTCCAATGCATAGATTTACTGAAGTTCATGTGTCTGACGCATGACTGGCGGCCACGGCGTCGGCGATGACGAAATCGGCGAACCGCCTGGCTGCCGGCGCCAGGGTTCGGTCGGTCGCCGCGGCCAGCCCGATGTGTCGTTTGGCGCCCGCGTCGGCCAGCGGTATGTAGACGACGGTGGGTTCGGCACGGTCGGGGCGAGGCATGGGCACGATCGCCACGCCGAAGCCGGCGCCCACCAGGGCTTCCATGGTCGGAATCTCGGTGGCCTCGAAAACCGTCGGGGGCGAGATACCCGCGCGGGCGCACAATTCGTCGGCGAGGTGCCGCATGCCGAAACCCTCCGCCAGTCGGACGAACGGTTCACCCGCAGCGTCGGCCAGACGCATCCTGGCGCGTCTGGCCAGCCGGTGATCCTGCGCGACCGCGAGACACAACCGCTCCGAGTACAGGACATGCCAGGTGAAGCCCGGTGCATCGGGGCGCGGTGAGGTGATGGCGTAGTCCGACTGCCCCTCCAGCACGCGGTCGCTGAGTGCGTGTCCGGCGCCCTGGTGCAGGTCGAATCGCACACCGGGAGCCTGGATCCGGAAGCGCCGCAGCAGATCCGGCACGAACCAGGTGGCCTGCGAGTGGAGAAAGGCCAGCCGCACGGTGCCGGTGTCGGGATCGCGTAGCGCCGACACGCGCGCGTCGGCGGATTCGATCTCGGTGATGGCCCGCCTGGCGTGCTCCAGCAGGATCTCGCCGTACTGGTTGAGCCGGAGCCTGCGGTGCACGCGGTCGAACAGCGCCGTGCCCATTCGGCTTTCGAGCCGCGCGAGTGCCCGCGACAGCGTGGGCTGCGCAACGTGCAACTCGGCGGCCGCGTCGGTCACATGCTCGGTTTCGGCCAGTACGACGAACCAGCGGAGTTCGTCGAGATTCACCAGACCAACGTACTCAGCTGATTACCGCGCTGCATGGATTCGGCCGGTACGGCTTCCTCCATGCATGAGATTCGTCGAGTTGGACGTCAGGGTTGCTGCGGTGGGCTGGTGGCAGCCCTACTGTCGAACTCGGCGTGTGGCTTACTGGCGGGAGTTGGCCAGCGGTCGTCGAGTTGGACGTCTGGGTTGCTGCGGCGGGCTGATGGCAGCCCTGCTGTCGAACTCGGCGTGTGGCTTGTTGGCGGGAGGGCCAGCGGTCGTCGAGTTGGACGTCTGGGTTGCTGTGGTGGGCTGGTGGCAGCCCTGCTGTCGAACTCGGCGTCCAGGCGTCCAGGCATCCAGACGTCCAGGCGTCCGCAGGACCTCAGCGGCTAATGCGCCCCCCCGCGTGCGAGGCGGACAGTTCGGCGTTGATGGCGTCGACGCGGTCTTTGGCGTCGCCGAAGAGCATTTGGGTGTTTTCGCGGAAGAACAGCGGGTTCTGTACGCCGGCGTAGCCCGAGGCCATGGAGCGTTTGAACACGATGACGTTGCGCGCGTTCCAGACCGTGAGGACCGGCATACCGGCGATGGGGCTGCTGGGATCCTCGGCGGCGGCCGGGTTAACGGTGTCGTTGGCGCCGATGACCAGGACGACGTCGGTGTCGTCGAAGTCGTCGTTGATCTCGTCCATTTCGAGCACGACGTCGTAGGGGACCTTGGCCTCGGCCAGCAGGACGTTCATGTGGCCGGGCAGCCGGCCCGCGACGGGGTGGATGCCGAACCGGACGGTCTTGCCGCGCTCGCGCAGTTTGCGGGTCAGATCGGCCACGCCGTACTGAGCTTGGGCGACGGCCATGCCGTAGCCGGGGGTGATGATGACGGTGTTGGCCGAGTCGAGCAGTTCGGCCGCGCCGTCGGCGGTGATCTCGCGGTGCTCGCCGTAGTCCTTGTCCTCTGCGGGGCCCGCCTCGATACCGAAGCCGCCGGCGATGACGGAGATGAATGACCGGTTCATCGCCTTGCACATGATGTAGGACAGGTAGGCGCCGGAGGAACCGACCAGGGCGCCGGTGATGATCAGCAGGTCGTTGCCGAGTAGGAAGCCTGAGGCGGCGGCCGCCCAGCCGGAGTAGCTGTTGAGCATCGACACCACCACAGGCATGTCGCCACCACCGATCGAGGCCACCAGATGCCAGCCCAGCAGCAGCGCCAGCACGGTGACGACCACCAGCAGCCACAGTTGCGGGGCGATCACGAACCACACCGTCAGCGCGAAGAACACGACCAGCGCGCCGACATTGAGGAAGTTCTTGCCCGGCAGCATCATCGGCGCCGACTTGATGCGCGCCGAGAGTTTGAGGTTGGCCACGATCGATCCGGTGAACGTCACCGCACCGATGAAGACCCCGATGACGACCTCGGCGGAATGGATGCCGAGCATGCCTTCGCGGGCCAGGGTCGCCGCTTCGGCGCCGGCGGGATCACCCTCGATGTGCAGGTAGCCGTTCCAGCCGACCAGCACCGCGGCCAGACCCACGAAGGAGTGCAGCAGCGCGATCAGCTCGGGCATCCCGGTCATCTCGACCACCCGGGCGCGCCACAGTCCGATCATCGCGCCGATGGCCATCGCGCCGATCAGCAGGCCCAGGCCCAGCGCCGAGATGTGTTGGGCCAGTGCCAGCGCGACGGTGGCGATCAAGGCCACGGCCATCCCGCCGATCCCGAACGAGTTACCCGCCCGCGATGTTTCGTGTTTGGACAACCCGGCCAGGGCCAGGATGAACAGCAGTGCGGCGACAACGTAGGCCGCGGTGGCGGCAGTTTGAATGGTGAACATGGGTCAGCTCCTCGAGAACATGGAGAGCATGCGGCGCGTGACTGCGAAACCGCCGAAGACGTTGATGCTGGCCAGCAGGATCGCGCAGGTGGCCAGCACGGTGATCGCCATATCGCCGTGGCCGACCTGCAGCAGTGCGCCGACGACGATGATTCCGGAGATCGCGTTGGTCACCGACATCAGCGGCGTGTGCAGCGCGTGGTGCACATTGCCGATCACGTAGTAGCCGATCACGATTGCCAACGCGAACACTGTCAGGTGCACCTGCAGCGCGGCCGGCGAGAACGCGATCAACGCGAACAGCACGGCCGCGGCGGCAAACGTGATGCCCATCCGGCGACCGGCGGTCATCGGCTTCTTCTCCGGCTTGGTGGCCGCGGGTTCGGCGACCTTGGCGGCCGGGGCCGCAGACACCTGCACCGGTGGTGGCGGCCAGGTGACCTCGCCCTCGCGCACGACGGTCATCGACCGCTGCACGACATCGTCGAAGTCCAGCGTGAGGTCGCCGTCCTTCTCCGGAGTCATCAGTTTGAGCAGGTTGACCAGGTTGGTGCCGTACAACTGCGAGGCTTGGGCGGGCAGCCGGCCGGCCAGATCGGTGTAGCCGATGATCGTCACCCCGTTGTCGGTGACGACGGCCCGATCCTTGACCGTGCCCTCGACGTTGCCGCCGTTCTGAGCCGCCATGTCGACGATGACGCTGCCGGACTTCATCGAGGCCACCATGTCGGCGGTGATGATCCGCGGCGCCGGCCGGCCCGGGATCAGCGCGGTGGTGACGATGATGTCGACGTCCTTGGACTGCTCGGCATACAGCGCCGCCTCGCGGGCCTTGTAGTCCTCGCCCATCTCCTTGGCGTAGCCGGTGGCCGACACCTCGGTCTCGGGTGACTCGATGGACAGGTACTCCCCGCCCAGTGATCGGACCTGATCGGCGACCTCAGGGCGCGGGTCGGTGGCGCGCACGATGGCCCCCAGGCTGCCGGCGGCACCGATGGCGGCCAAACCGGCCACCCCCGCACCCACCACCAGCACCTTGGCCGGTGGCACCTTGCCCGCAGCGGTCACCTGACCGGTGAAGAACCGGCCAAACGCGTGCGCTGCCTCGACGACGGCCCGGTAGCCGGCGATGTTGGCCATCGACGACAGCACATCGAGTGACTGAGCCCGGGAGATGCGCGGTACCGCATCCATGGCCAGCACGGTGATCTTCCGGCCGCCCAGCTCCTCGACCAGCTCAGGCTTCAACGCCGGCGAGATCAGGCTGACCAGTGTCGCGCCGTCGGCCAGCGCGGCGATCTCCGTGGAGTTCGGCGCATTGACCTTCAAGACGATGTCGGCCGACCACGGCGAGCCGATATCGGCTCCTGCCTCGGTATACGCGCCATCGGAGAAACTCGACGCCTCACCCGCGCCGGGTTCGACCAGCACTGAATAGCCCAGCTTGATCAACTGCCCCACCGTCTGCGGAGTGGCAGCCACCCGCGTTTCACCCGGTGAAGACTCTCGCGGTATCCCGATGAGCATGGATTTCAGTCCATTCTGGTCGCGTGCATGCCCGAGGAAAAGGGCGATTGGAAAGTGCAAGTGTAAGAGTTCACGACTCGTACCCTGTGCGCGCGGTCACTCTCGACTCTGGGATGCCGGCCGTTCGAAAGTAGGGCCCGTGTGTAAATAACCTGTTACATCGGTGTTACCGATATGCTCCCGGTTGTGCGTGACAGAGGCGTCTACCAGGAGATCCAGACATTGCGCGGCCGCGAGCGCTTCCAGGGGCTCTCGCCTGCCGCTCTCGAAATCCACGTCCGGGCTGTCGAGCGGTCCGCCCGCACACAGTGGCCCGCATTCGTCGAAGATGCGGTGCTGGACCGCTTGGCGCCCGGTCCCGTCACCACCATCACCGCACTCGAGTTGACGCTGGCGGGTGTGTGGGACCGCGCCGAGGGCGGTTACGTCGTCTCCGACCTGGACCTCGTGGACCGCTACTCCGCTGGGTTGCTCAGTCGCTGCACACGGCAGGCGGGCCAGACGATCGCGCGGTGCTGGCGCGCCGTCAACCGGGACAACTTCATCCCGCTGTAGTTCAATTACCTCGCTCCTCACCCGCATCGTGCCTCAGCGGGATCGTCGACTCGGCGGTAACTCGATTGCCTCGCTCCTCACCCGCATCGTTCCTCAGCGGGATCGTCGACTCGGCGGGAACTCGATTGCCTCCTGCTTCGACAGCG
>CAMFLL010000031.1 GCA_945957405.1 uncultured Mycolicibacterium sp.
TCGGCGGCGGCGGGGGGGGGGTCCCGACCGGGGGCCCCCAATCCGGGTGGGTGTGTGGGCGGGCTAATACTTGTGTGGTGGTGGGGGCGGGTTCCGGCGCCCCCACGCCGGACACCAGGAAAAGGAGATTGCCCGATGAGCACCACGATCGACAGTGTCGAGACGCTCGACGCCGCTGCAGTGCCCGCCCCCGATCATCCGCTGACCCCGCTGAGCGCGGAGGAGATCCGCGAGACACGGCGAATCATCGAGGACAACGGATTGCTCAGTGACAGTGTGCGATTCGTCTATGTCGCACTCGACGAGCCGCACAAGCAGGTGGTGTTGGCGTTCCAGCCGGGTGATCCGATCGAGCGGCGCGCCCGCGTGCTGCTGCTGGACCGTGCCACCGGCATCGGCAGTGACCTGGTGGTCTCGGTGACACAGCGCGATATCGTGACGCGCGTCGAGGTCGACAGCACCGCCGACGGCCACGTGCCGATCCTCGACGAGGAGTTCGAGGACATCGAGGCGTTCCTGCTCGAATGCCCGGAATGGCTCGAGGCGATGAAGCGCCGCGATCTCAACCCGACCGATGTGCGCGCGGTTCCGTTGTCGGCCGGTGTGTTCGGGCACGAGGACGAGGTGGGCAAGCGAATCGTGCGGGTGCTGGCGTTCTACCAGTACGACGCCGCGGACCTGCCGTGGGCCCATCCCATCGACGGTGTGGTGGCCTACGTCGACCTCACCGGACGCACGGTGGTCAAGGTGATCGACGAGATCGAACTGCCCCTGCCCACCGAGCGCGGTCAGTGGGATGCCGAACCGCACGCGGTGCCGGCCCGAACCGATCTGCGGCCCATCGAGATCACGCAACCCGAGGGCCCGAGCTTCCGCGTCGACGGTAACCAGATCACCTGGGCGGACTGGTCTTTCCGGTTCGGCTTCGATGTGCGCGAAGGGCTGACACTGCATCAGATCTCGCTGCACGACGGTGCCACCGAACGCCCGGTGGTGTACCGTGCCTCGATCGCCGAGATGGTGGTGCCCTATGCCGACCCGTCACCGGTACGGTACTGGCAGAACTACTTCGACCAGGGTGAGTACCTGTTCGGCCGGTACACCAACTCACTGGAGCTGGGCTGCGATTGCCTGGGCGACATCACCTATTTCGATGTGACGATCGCCGACGAGCAGGGCCATCCGAAGGTCATGAAGAACGCGATCTGTCTGCACGAGGAGGATTTCGGCGTGCTGTGGAAGCACACCGACATGTTCAACGGTATGGCCGAGACCCGGCGGTCGCGTCGCCTGGTCATCTCCTTCTTCCTGACCATCGGCAACTACGACTACGGCTTCTACTGGTACCTCTATCTCGACGGCACCATCCAGTTGGAGGCCAAGGCCACCGGCATCGTGTTCGCCTCGGCGTACCGGGGTCCCGACGGATTCTCCACCGAGATGGCCCCCGGCCTCGGTGCGCCGTTCCACCAGCACATGTTCTCCGCACGGCTCGACATGGCCGTCGACGGTCACGAGAACGTCGTCGAGGAGGTCGACGCGGTGGCGGTCCCGATGGGGCCGGACAATCCCTGGGGTAACGCCTTCCGCCCGCAGAAGACACGGCTGACGCGGGAGTCGGAGGCCATGCGCGTCGCCGACAACCTCAAGGCCCGCACCTGGCACATCACCAACCCCACCAAGCAGAACAGGTTGGGGCAGAACGTGGGGTACGCACTGCACCCGGAGGGGCAGCCGGTGCTGCTGGCCGACCCGTCCAGCTCCATCGCCAAACGCGCTGCCTTCGCCACGAAGCACCTGTGGGTGACGAAATATGATCCGGCGGAGCGGTATCCGGCCGGCCAGTTCGTCAATCAGCATCCCGGTGATGCCGGACTGCCCGCCTTCGTCGCGCAGGACCGCGATATCGACGGGCAGGACATCGTGGTGTGGCACACCTTCGGGCTCACCCACTTCCCGCGCCCCGAAGACTGGCCGGTGATGCCGGTGGACTACGCCGGCTTCAAGTTGAAGCCCGTCGGGTTCTTCGACCACAACCCGGCGTTGAACGTTCCCGCTGCGCCGAAGTCACATTGCTGCGAGAGTTAGGGGATGGCATTCGCGAGCACCGCGCCCATGCCCGCCGCCGTGTACGGGCGGCGGGTGTGCGCGGTGCTCGCCGCCGTGTCGGCTGGGCTGCACGGCATGATGGCCACGCAGGCCCAGAGCCTGTTCGGCGCGGGTGTGATCGTCGCGATGATGGCGGTGTGCCTCTACTGCGCCCGTGACCTGTGGCTGTCGGGCTCGCTGCGGTCCTGGTGTGTGGTGGCGGTGATGAACCTCGCCATGGTCGCCGTGCACTGGTCGGTGCCCGGCTGCCACCCGTCGGCCGGCACTGTGACGTCGACGCCGGCGTCGACGCTGATGATGACGGCGTCGACGTTGGCGGTCACCGAGGCCGTGATCGCGACCGCGGTGTTGTTCTATCGCACCCGTGACCGGGCCGCCCTGCTGGGCCGTCAGGCCCCGCCTAACGCGTGGGTGGGGTGAACTGGCTCAGCACGAATAGCGCGCCACCGGGATCACGCACCGTCGCGGTCTTGGTCCACTCGTTGTTCGCGGTGGATTCGACTGTGCCACCGAGGTTTTCGACCGTCGCCGCGGAGTCGTCGCGGTCGGTCACGGTGAAGGACACCTGCCAGAAGTCGCGATGGCCCTCGGTGACCAGCCCGATCCAGGCGACGGCGTCCTCGTACCCGGGCGGGGCGATTGCGTCGGCCTGCACCGCGCGGATGTCGGGGTAGACGGTGGCCTCCAGGTGGTCGCCGTATCCCGGGCGACGGATCATCGACGCGAAACCGACGTCGTCGACCTCCCAGCCCAGGATCGGGGCGTAGAAGGCCGCCGCCACATGCGCGTCGGTGGTCTGCAGATCGCTGAAGTTCCAGGTACCCGGCTCGTTGACCAGTTGCGCTCCTGGCCTGTTCTTCGCCTGCCACAGCCGGAAGTCGGCGCCGCGCGGGGACCGGATGCCGGCCTGGCGTCCGCCGGGGCCGGCGTCCACGGGGTCGACGGTGACCGTGCCGCCCGCCTCGACGAATTTCGTGGTGGTCGCGTCGACGTCATCGACGGCGATGTAGGTGTGCCACGCGATCTCCTCGCCCGGTTCGGCAGGCGCGATCGCCGCCACATCCTGACCACCTATCGTCGCGATCAGGTAGCTGCCCGGTGCGTCGGCCGGGACGGCGTCCTCGAAGGTCCAGTCGAACAGCCCGGCGTAGAAACGGCGGGCCTCGTCGACATCGTGCGCCACCGTGTCCACCCAGCAGGGCACGCCATGCGGATAAGTCCGTGTCTTGGTCACCGTGTCCTGGTTCCCGGTGCCTGCGGCGCGTCAAACATCGTCATGGCTGCTCATCGGTAGACCAGACCGGACAGCCGCCACGCCAGTGCCGCCCGCACCGCCGGGATGCTGCCGGCCAGACCGAGGCCCATGTTGCGCAGCGGACGCACCGCGGGTGGCACTGTGGCCAGCCTGGTCATCCTGGACGTCAGCGACAGCACCTGCTCCGCATAGGGCCGTCGGCTCTGCGCATAGTCGTCGAGCAGGTTCTCGGGCTCCCCGGCGAGTACCCGGATGAGACTGTCGGACAGGGCGATGGCGTCCTGGATGCCAAGGTTCATGCCCTGGCCGCCGGCGGGGCTGTGCACGTGAGCGGCGTCGCCGGCCAGCAGCAGGCGTCCGTTGCGATAGGTGTCGGCAACGCGGTGGTGGATGCGGAACCGTGAACTCCAGCTCACGTCGGTGACCGTCACGCGGCCTCGACCCAGTCCGCGCTCATCGAGCAGGCGCTGCACCACGTCGGCGGTCGGGGTATCCGGCGCGTCGGCCATCGGTGCGACGACACGGTACCGGCCGTCCGGTAGCGGAGCGACGACCGTCAGACCGGCCCGCTCCCAGAACAGCACCACCTCGGCAGCGGAGACCTCACCCTGCAGATGTACGTCCGCGAGCATGAACGATTCGGGGTATTCGCTGCCGCCGAAGCCGATCCCCGCCGACTGGCGGACCGTGCTGCGCATGCCGTCGGCGCCCACCACATAGCGGGCCCGCAGCGTGCGCCCGTCGTCGAGTGTCGCGGTCGCACCGTCGTCATCCTGCGTGAGTGCCACCAATGTGGTGGGCCGTTGCACGGTGCCGCCGAGCTCGGTCAGACGCTCGAGTAGCAATTGTTCGGTGTCACACTGCGGGATGGTCAGCGTGTAGGGGTACGCGGTGGGCAGCGACGCGAAGTCGATGGGGATCAGCGTGCGTGCCCGGTCGCGGATGATGAACCGCGGAACCTGCAGCCCGGCCTTCACCAGGCGGCGCGACACGTCGAGGTCTTCGAGAACCTCGAGCGTACGGGCGTTGACGGCGGCGGCGCGCGACGTGTTCGCGCCGGCGGCGAGGCCGTCGACCACCGTGGTGTCGACGTGGTGGGCGGCGAGGTTGGCGGCCAGGGTCAGCCCGGTCGGGCCGGCTCCCACGATCAGGACATCGGTGTCGAACATGGGGATCTCCTTCCGGATCAGCTATGCCAACACGCGTTGGCATGAGTCAGGGTGCGCGTGTTTTCCGGGAATGTCAACAGCTGTTTGCCTACAATTGTTGGCATGAGGCGCTCGTCCGAACAGACCAAGGCCGTGATACTGGCGGCGGCCCGGGAGAATTTCGCCAACCTCGGCTACGAGGGGGCGACCATCCGCAGCATCGCCGCCGCCGCCGACATCGACCCGTCGATGGTCATGCGGTACTTCGGGAACAAGGACAAACTGTTCGCGGCCGCCGCGGAATTCGACCTGCGGTTCCCCGACCTCACCGGCGTGCCGACCGAACAGCTCGGCGCGGCGATGGTCGGGCACTTCCTCGAGCGCTGGGAGGGTGACGAGGCATTGATCCTGTTGTTGCGCTCGAGCACCACCAATGCCGAAGCGGCCCAACGGATGCGCGAGATCTTCGGTGCGCAGTTGGGGCCGGCCGTCGCTGCGCTGGCGCCGCAGGACTCGGCACGCCGGGCGGGTCTGATCGCGAGCCAGATGCTCGGTATCGCGCTCAGTCGCCTGGTGTTGCGGTTGCCACCGGTGGTGGCGATGTCACGGGATGAGCTGGAGGCGTGGCTTGGTCCGACCATCCAGCGGTACCTCACGGAGCCGTGAGCCCGACCAGCCCCAGCCTGCGGTAGCGCTCCAGCCTGGCGGCCATCCGGTCGGAGTCGGGTGCCGCGGCCAGCGCCGCCACCTCGGCAGCGATGGCGTGCGCGACGCGCTTGGAGAACTCGACGGCTTCGTCGGCGGCGTCGGGATACTCGGGCACCACGACGTCGACGATGCCGTTGCGCAGCAGATCGGCAGATCGAACACCTTGTGCCGCAGCCAGTTCGGGAGCGTGATCGGTATCGCGGAACACGATTGCGCTGGCGCCTTCGGGTGGCAGCGGGGCCAGCCAGCCATGCAGCGCGGCCAGCACCCGGTCGGCGGGCACCATCGCCAGGGCCGGCCCACCGCTGCCCTGCCCGATCAGCACCGAGACGGTCGGCACCGCCAGTGTCACCAGATCGGACAGACAGCGCGCGATCTCCGCGGCCAGGCCATCCTCTTCGGCTTCCTCTGACAGGGCCGGACCCGCGGTGTCGATCACGAGTACCAGCGGCAGTCTCAGCCCGGCCGCCAGCGCCATCCCGCGGCGTGCCTCACGCAGGGCGGCAGGTCCGACCATGCCGCCGACCAGGCGGCGCTGGCCCAGGACCACCACCGGTTGCCCGCCGAACCGCGCCAGGGCCAGCAGGGTGGTCGCGGCCTCACCTTCGCCGGTGCCGGACAGCAGCACGCGTTCCCCCGCACCGTGGCGCAGCAGGTCCGCGACACCGGGCCGGTCGGGGCGCCGCGAGGCCTCGACGGAGGTCCATGCGGGGACGTCGGGAATGGGCCCGACGGGCAGTGGCGGCGGGGGAGGGGCCGGTGGGTCGGCCACCACTTTCAGCGCCCAGTCCAGGGTGCGGCGCAACCCGTCGAGGGGGACGACACCGTCGATGACGCCGTGATGGCGCAGGTTCTCGGCGGTCTGCACACCGGACGGGAAGGGTTCGCCGTACAGGTGCTCGTAAACCCTGGGGCCGAGGAACCCGATGAGCGCCCCGGGTTCGGCCACCGTGATGTGGCCCAGCGAACCCCACGACGCGAAGACGCCGCCCGTCGTCGGGTGACGCAAGTACACCAGGTAGGGCAGATGGGCGTTCTTGTGCAGGGTGACGGCCGCGGCGATCTTGACCATCTGCAGGAAGGCCACCGTTCCCTCCTGCATGCGGGTGCCGCCTGAACTCGGCGACGCCAGCAGCGGTAGGCGTGCGGCGGTGGCCCGCTCGACGGCGGCGGTGATGCGCTCGGCCGCGGCCACCCCGATCGAGCCGGCCAGGAAATCGAACTCGCACGCGACCACCGCGACGCGGCGGCCGAATACCGTGCCCTCACCGGTCAGCACCGACTCGTCCAGGCCCGTCGCCGCCCGCGCCGCCGCGATCTCGGCGCGGTATTCGTCGGACATCGGAACCTCGACGGGCGTGGTGTCCCAGCTGATGAACGAACCCGGGTCCAGGACCGTATCCCGCAGTTCAAGGGCGCTGATGCGGCTCACAGGATGAATCTAGCCCCCGCCCGCCCCCCCCCCCCCCACCCCCGCGCCCTCCCGCTAACTCCTTTTTTTGGGGCTTTTTTTGGGGGTTTTCGCGTCTGCTCGCCGGTGGGGTGAGAGTGCTGCGAGGTTAGGGTGGGCCAATGATCGGTGTCACCCGGGTCGGAGACGTCACGACCGTCGAGTTGCAGCGGCCGGAGCGCCGCAACGCGCTGAACTCGCAACTCGTCGACGGTCTTCGTGACGCAATCGAGCAGGCCGCCAAGCAGGACGTCCGCGCGGTCGTCCTGACCGGACAGGGCACCGTGTTCTGCGCCGGCGCCGATCTCTCCGGTGACGCCTTCGCCGAGGATTACCCGGACAAACTCATCGCGCTGAACAAGGCCATCGACGCCGTGCCGGTCCCGGTGGTGGCCGCGGTCAACGGACCTGCCATCGGAGCCGGCCTGCAGTTGGCCATGATCTGCGATCTACGCGTCGTGGCAGCGGAGGCGTTCTTTCAATTCCCGGTCGCCAAATACGGTCTGGCCCTGGACAACTGGAGCATCCGGCGACTGTCGTCCCTGGTGGGGCATGGTCGCGCGCGGTCGATGCTGCTCACCGCGGAGAAACTGAACAGCGATGTCGCGCTGCAGACCGGCATGGCCAACCGCATCGGCACCCTCGCCGACGCGCAGGCCTGGGCCGCCGAGATCGCGCAGTTGGCGCCCCTGGCGCTGCAGCACGCCAAGCGTGTGCTCAACGACGACGGCGCCTACGAGAGCCAGTGGCCCGAACACAAAGAGCTCTTCGACAAGGCGTGGGGTAGCCAGGACGTCATCGAGGCCCAGGTCGCGCGCATCGAGAAGCGGCCGCCGAACTTCCAGGGCGCGTGATGCTGGCTCACGCGGTCCGTTTCGTCGGCGGTACCGCCACTTTGGTGGCCGGTGGGTGGGCGCTGCGCGCACTTGCGGGGGCGCCGGCGGCCCTGGGTGCCGGCCCGGCGTCTGTCGCGGCGACGGTGGCACACGCCGGCGGGTCCACGAACTTCCACGACGGTGTCTTCGTCAACCAGGAACCCGCGTCGATGGTCAGCCTGAGCCGGCAGGACCAGTGGCGGCTGGTCCAGGATCTCGTCAGCGGCAGCGACAAACAGCGACCCCGTGGCGAGGTGCCGGTGGTCACCCCCGTCGGCGGACTGCCTGCCGCGGACCTCGCGGTCACCTGGTACGGGCATTCCTCGGCGGTGATCGAACTCGACGGCTACCGCATCCTGGCCGACCCCGTCTGGAGTGACCGTTGCTCACCCTCCCGGGCGCTCGGGCCGCAACGGCTGCATCGGGTCCCGGCGCCGCTGGAAGCGCTGCCTGCGATCGACGCGGTGATCATCAGCCACGACCACTACGACCACCTCGACATCGACACCGTCAAACAGCTGGCCCGCATGCAGCGTTCGATCTTCTACGTGCCGCTGGGCATCGGGGCTCATCTGCGCTACTGGGGTATCCCCGATGAGCGCATCGTCGAACTCGACTGGGGTCAGAGCGCCCAGCTCGATCAGCTGAGCCTCGCGTGCACGCCCGCGCGTCATTTCTCCGGCCGGTTTCTGACCCGCAACACCACCCTGTGGTCCTCGTGGGCACTGCTGGGCCCGCGGCACCGGGTGTTCTTCGGCGGCGACACCGGCTATTCGGTGACGTTCCCCGGCACCGGTACCGAATACGGCCCGTTCGACATGACCCTGATGCCCATCGGCGCCTACCACCCTGGCTGGCCGGACATCCACATGAACCCCGAGGAGGCGGTGCGCGCGCACCGCGACGTGACCGACGCCGGTCGCGGGCTGTTCGTGCCCATCCACTGGGGGACGTTCCGGCTCGCCCCGCATCCATGGTCGGAACCCGTGACCCGGATGCTGACGGCCGCCGCGGCCGAGAATGTGGCCGCCGTCGTGCCGCGCCCCGGGCAACGCGTGGACGCCACCGCGACGACGGAACCCGCCACGGACGCGTGGTGGGAACTCTAACCAGGGCGAACCAGCTAACGTCACGGTGTGAAGATCGCCGTTGCCGGAACCGCCGCCGCCCTGCTGCTCTTGGCCGCCGGTTGCGGCACTCCCCAGAACCAGGCCGGGCCCACCGAGTCCACCCCGCCGCCGTCCACCGCATCCGATGTGCCACCCCCGCTGGTGGCCGCGGTGCCGTTGCCCGAGGACGCCGTGAACAAGGCGGTGGCCAATCTCGACGGACTGGTCGACGATCTGATGAAATCCACCGGCGTCCCCGGTATGGCTGTGGCAGTGGTGCACGGCGGTAAAACTGTGTACGCCAAGGGTTTCGGCGTCAAGGACAACCGGAACGGCGACACCCCGGACAACAAGATCGGTCCCGACACCGTCTTTCAACTCGCCTCGGTGTCGAAGTCGTTGTCCGCAACGGTGATCGCCCAGCAGGTCGGGACTGACGCCATCGGCTGGGACACCCCGATCGTCTCGAAGCTACCGTGGTTTTCGTTGTCCGATCCCGTTGTGACACAGATGGTCACGGTCGGCGACCTGATGTCGCACCGCTCGGGGCTGCCCGACCACGCCGGTGACGAGCTCGAGGACCTCGGGTACGACCGCCGCTACATCCTCGATCACCTACGTCAACTCCCGCTTGACCCGTTCCGGATTTCATACGCCTACACCAACTTCGGCGTCACGGCGGCGGCCGAGGCCGTGGCCGCCGGCGCGGGTAAGTCCTGGGAGGACCTCTCCGATGAGGTGCTGTACGGGCCGCTCGGTATGAAATCGACGAGTTCGAGGTTCGCCGATTACGAGAAGCGACCCGACAAGGCCGTCGGCCACATCTTCATCGACAACCATTACGAACCGCTCTACAAACGCGATCCCGACGCCCAGTCACCCGCCGGCGGTGCCAGTTCGTCGGTCAACGACATGACGCGCTGGCTCGCCATGATGCTGGCCGACGGCAAGGTCGGCGACAAACAGGTGATCGCCGGCAAGGCACTGCTGCCGGTCATGACCCCGCAGATCGTCTCCAGCCCACCGGCGGAACCGGCCATGCGGTCGGGCTTCTACGGCTACGGGATGAACATCAGCGCCACCTCGGCCGCGCGGATGCAGTTCGCGCATGCCGGCGCATTCGAACTGGGTGCGGCCACCAACTTCCTCCTCCTACCGTCGGCCGACGTCGGGATCGTGGTGCTCACCAACGGAACCCCGGCCGGTATCCCCGACGCACTGTCGGCGGAGTTCGCCGACCTGGTGCAGTTCGGGGAGATCCGCGAAGACTGGCAGGGCCTCTACAAGCAGGCGTATGCGCCGATGAGTGCCCCGGTGGGATCGCTGGTGGGTCAGACCGCGCCGCCCAATCCCGCACCGTCGGCGCCGCTGCCGTCCCTGGTCGGCACCTACAACAACGACTACTGGGGCCCGGCCCGGGTCACCGAAGCCGACGGCAAGCTCACGTTGTCCATGGGGCCCAACAACCAACCCTGGCCGCTGACCCACTGGGACGGCAACACCTACACCTTCTCCTTCGTTACGGAGAACTCGCCGCCCGGCAGCATTTCCAAGGCTACGTTCGACGGCAACAAGCTGGTCCTGGAGTACTACGACGCCGAAGGAAAGGGTTCCTTTTTGCGATGAGCACGTCACTGGCCACCGGCCTCAGCGATGCCGACGTAGCCCAGCGGGTCGCCGACGGCAAGACCAACGACGTCCCCACCCGGGCTGCGCGCAGTGTCTCCGACATCGTCCGCGCCAACGTGTTCACCCGGATCAACGCCATTCTCGGCGTGCTGTTCTGCATCGTGCTGGCCACCGGATCACTGATCAACGGCCTCTTCGGGCTGCTGATCATCGCCAACAGTGCCATCGGCATCATCCAGGAGTTGCGGGCCAAACAGACGCTGGACAAACTGGCCATCGTCGGGCAGGCCCGGCCGACGGTGCGCCGTCAGTCGGCCACGGCGCCGTTGCCCCCCAACCAGGTGGTGCTCGACGACATCATCGAACTCGGCCCCGGTGATCAGATCGTGGTCGACGGCGAGATCGTCGAGGAGGCCAATCTCGAGGTCGACGAGTCACTGCTGACCGGTGAGGCCGACCCGATCGCCAAAGACGCTGGGGATCATGTCATGTCGGGCAGTTTCGTGGTCGCGGGTTCGGGCGCCTACCGGGCCACCAAGGTCGGGCGTGAGGCGTACGCAGCCAAACTCGCCGAGGAGGCCAGCAAGTTCACGCTGGTCAAATCCGAACTGCGCAGCGGCATCAACAAGATCCTGCGGTTCATCACCTATCTGTTGTGGCCGGCCGGGTTGCTCACCATCTACACGCAGCTGTTCACCACCGACGCGGGCTGGCGGGAGTCGGTGCTGCGGATGGTCGGCGCGATCGTGCCGATGGTGCCCGAAGGCCTGGTGCTGATGACGTCCATCGCGTTCGCCGTCGGCGTCGTCCGGTTGGGCCGGCGCCAGTGCCTGGTCAACGAACTGCCTGCCATCGAAGGGCTGGCGCGCGTCGACGTGGTCTGCGCCGACAAGACCGGCACGCTGACCGAGAACGGCATGCAGTTCAGTGAACTCAAGCAGATCGAGGCCACCGACCAGGTCATCGATGCACTGGCGGCGCTGGCCGCCGAGGACGCCAGGCCCAACGCCAGCATGGCTGCGATCGCCGAAACCTACAGCGACCCACCGGGTTGGACCGCCACCGCCTCGGCACCGTTCAAGTCGGCCACCAAATGGAGCGGCACCTCGTACGGGGAACACGGCAACTGGGTGATCGGCGCGCCGGATGTGCTGCTGGATCCCGGGACGACAGCCGCGGCCGAGGCCGAACGCATCGGTTCGCAGGGCCTACGGGTACTGCTGCTCGGATCCAGCGACCGGTCGGTGGACGCCACCGACGCGCCGGGCGTGGTGACGCCGGTGGCCCTGGTGGTACTGGAACAGAAGGTCCGCCCTGACGCCCGCGACACCCTTGAGTACTTCGCCGAACAGAACGTCTCGGTGAAGGTCATCTCCGGCGACAACGCGGTGTCGGTGGGAGCGGTCGCGGGATCGCTGGGTTTGCATGGCGAGACCATGGATGCCCGTGAACTTCCCCAGGATCCGGCGGCCCTGGCCGACACCCTGCAGGAGTACACCACGTTCGGCCGCGTCAGGCCTGACCAGAAGCGAATCATGGTGCACGCGTTGCAATCTCGCGGCCACACCGTCGCGATGACGGGCGACGGGGTCAACGACGTGCTGGCGCTCAAGGATGCCGACATCGGTGTGGCGATGGGCTCCGGCAGCGCAGCATCGCGGGCCGTGGCGCAGATCGTGTTGCTGGACAACAAGTTCGCGACACTGCCCTATGTCGTCGGTGAGGGTCGCCGGGTCATCGGCAACATCGAGCGGGTGTCGAACCTGTTCCTGACCAAGACCGTCTACTCGGTTTTCCTGGCTCTGCTCGTCGGTGTGGTGGGACTGGGTGCCAAATTGTTCGGCTACGACCCGTTGCTGTTCCCCTTCCAGCCGATCCACGTCACCATCGCGGCGTGGTTCACCATCGGCATCCCGGCGTTCGTCCTGTCACTCGCGCCCAACAACGAGCGGGCGCATACGGGATTCGTGCGCCGCGTGATGCTCGCGGCGCTGCCGTCGGGGCTGACGGTGGGTATCGCGACATTCGTGTCGTATCTGATCGCCTACCAGGGCGAGAAGGCGCCGCCCGTGGAGCAGACCCAGGCATCGACGGCGGCGCTGATAACGCTGTTGATCAGCGCCTGGTGGGTGCTGTCGACGGTGGCGCGGCCCTACCAGTGGTGGCGGGTGGCGCTGGTGGCCGGCGCCGGGTTGGCCTACGTGGTGATCTTCTCGATTCCGCTGGCCAGGGAGAAGTTCATGCTCGATCCGTCGAATCTCGCAATGACCACGACCGCCGTGCTGATCGGGTTGTTCGCGGCGGGCATCGTCGAGGTGCTGTGGTGGGTGCAGGGCCGGATCCTGCACGAACGCCGGCAACTGTGGCGATAGCCACCACCGGCGATACTGTGGCGATAGCCACCACCATCGATCAACTGTGGCGACAGCCACCACCGGCGATGTTGTGGAGACAGCTCGAAGCGACAACAATGGCCTGCGGCAAATGACGACAACTCGGAAGGGGCGGGGTCATGTCATTCCTGGACAAGGCCAAGGACCTGCTGTCGAAGAACGCTGACAAGGTCGAGCAGGCGATCGACAAGGCCGGTGACGTCATCGACCAGAAGACGCAGGGCAAGTACGCCGACACCGTGGACAAGGTGCAGGACGCGGCCAAGAAAGCCGTCGACAAGGGCGATCCGCAGACCTGATCGATGGCGAAGATCTCAGACTCCGTCGATGTTCCACTGCCGCCGGAGCAGGCCTGGGAGTGCGCTTCTGACCTGCCGCGCTTCTCAGATTGGCTGACCATTCACCGGGTGTGGCGCACCGCGCTGCCCGCGACGCTGGAGAAGGGCACGACGGTCG
Source organism: uncultured Mycolicibacterium sp. (assembly GCA_945957405.1). Taxonomy (GTDB): domain Bacteria; phylum Actinomycetota; class Actinomycetes; order Mycobacteriales; family Mycobacteriaceae; genus Mycobacterium. The sequence goes on from CAMFLL010000031.1 coordinate 13,133, forward strand.
ACTCGATCGTCGAGGTCAAAGGCATGGCAAACCGCGTGCAGTGGACCATCGTCAACTACAAACCGCCCCACTCGATGACGCTCAACGGTGACGGTCGCGGTGGTGTGAAGATCAAACTGATCGCCAAGATCGAACCCAAGGGCGACGGTTCGACGGTCAAATTCGATGTGCACCTGGGCGGCCCCGCGCTGTTCGGCCCGATCGGCATGCTGGTGGCCGCCGCCTTACGCGGCGACATCCGGGATTCCCTGAACAAATTCGTATCGGTCTTCGCGCCGGCATGAGTTCCGATGTCGCAGGGCGCCTCGCCGGATTCGTCCGCGACGTGGCGGGTATCGAACTGCCGGTGCGCATCCGGGCCTGGGATGGCAGCATCGCCGGCCCCGCCGGTGGTCCGGTCCTGCTGATCAACAACCGCCGGGCGCTGCGCCGGTTGCTCTGGGCCCCCGGCGAACTGGGCCTGGCCCGGGCTTACGTCACCGGCGACATCGACGTCGACGGCGATCTGGCCGATGGATTCCGGCAGGCATGGCGGTCGGCCGAGGCGCGCCCGGTGACCGGCGTCAGACTCGGTGTGCGGGACCTGGCGAAGGCGACCGCACTGGGCGTGCGCCTCGGTGCCGTCGGTCCACCGCCGGCACCCCCGGCATCCGAGGCGCGGTTGGGCGGCCGCCTGCACACCCGCCGCCGCGACCGCGCCGCGATCGCGCACCACTACGACCTGTCCAACGAGTTCTACACGCTTCTGCTCGACGACCACCTGGCGTATTCGTCGGCCTATTTCGACACCGACCCCGCCCAGGACCTGCATGACGCGCAGACCGCGAAACTCGACCTGATCTGCCGCAAACTCGAGTTGCGGGCGGGGCTGCGCCTGCTCGACGTCGGGTGCGGCTGGGGTTCGCTGATCCTCTATGCCGCAGAGCATTACGGCGTGCACGCCACCGGTATCACGCTGTCGGCGCAACAGCGTGACTTCATCACACGCCGCATCGCCGACCGCGGGCTGACCGACATCATCGACGTGCGCCTGCAGGACTATCGCGAATTCGGGGAACTCCATGCCACCGCGGGCTCCTTCGACGCGGTCAGCTCCATCGAGATGGGCGAGCACGTCGGTGAGGACCACTACCCGCTGTACGCCGCCATCATGTTCGACGCCCTCAAACCGTCGGGACGGCTACTGCTGCAACAGATGTCGCGTCGGCTCGACACCGCCCCCGGCGGGGGCGCGTTCATCGAACGCTACATCGCCCCCGATATGCACATGCGCCCGCTCTGGCAGACCGTGCGTCACATCCAGGACGGCGGTTTCGAGGTGCTGGGGGTGGAGGCGATGCGTGAGCACTACGTGCGCACCGTCGACCACTGGCTGGACACCTTCGAGACGAACTACCAGAAGTTCGTCGCCCTGGCCGGTGAGGAAGTGGCCCGGGTGTGGCGGCTGTACCTGGTCGGCGGGCGGTTGGCCTTCGAAGAGGGCCGGATGGGCGTCGACCAGATCCTGGCCGCCAAACCCTGACGTATACATCGGGGCCAACCGTCGGGCACAGGTAGGGTTATCCCTACCTCGGATTGCCCGCTAGCAGCGTGTCCGCACCCCCGCTGCCGGTCGCAGACTCGATGCATGACCGAGACAGTGGCACAGCCGGAATCACTCACCGACGGTATGCACCTGGTGGTGGACGCACTCAAACTGAACAACGTTTCCACGATCTACGGCGTGGTCGGCATCCCGATCACCGACCTGGCCCGCCTTGCGCAGGCCTCCGGGATCCGCTACATCGGTTTCCGTCACGAATCAGCGGCGGGTCACGCCGCCGCGGCCGCCGGTTTTCTGACCAAGAAACCTGGTGTCCTGCTGACGGTTTCGGGGCCTGGCTTCCTCAACGGCATGGTGGCGCTGGCCAATGCGACCGTGAACTGCTTCCCGATGGTCCACATCGCCGGGTCGAGTGACCGGGCACGCGTCGACATGCAACGCGGCGACTACGAGGAACTCGACCAGATGGCGGCGGCCAGGCAGTTCGCCAAGGCCAGCTTCCGGATCGACCGGATCGAGGACATCGGCAGGGGCGTGGCCAGGGCCGTCCGGACCGCCGTGTCCGGTCGCCCCGGCGGGGTCTACCTCGACATCCCCGCCTCGGTGCTCGGCGAGGTGATCGACGCCGAACAGGGCGCGGCGACCCTGTGGCAGGTCGTCGATCCGGCGCCCGCCCAGCTCCCGGCCCAGGCCGCCATCGCGCGCGCCCTCGACCTGCTGGCGTCGGCACAGCGTCCGCTGGTGGTGTTCGGCAAGGGTGCCGCCTACGCCCAGGCCGACCACGCCATCAAATCCTTCGTCGAGAAGACCGGAATCCCCTTCCTGCCGATGTCGATGGCCAAGGGCCTGATCCCCGACGACCACCCGTCCTCGGTGGCCGCGGCGCGGTCGCTGGCGCTGGCCGAGGCCGACGTGGTGATGCTGGTCGGCGCTCGGCTGAACTGGCTGCTGGCCCACGGCGAGGCGCCGAGCTGGTCGTCGACGGCGACATTCATCCAGATCGACATCAGCCCCGGCGAATTCGACAGCAACCAGCCCATCGCGGTGCCGCTGGCCGGTGACATCGGCTCGGTGATGGGTGCCCTCGTCGCCGGTCTGCCAGAGCATCCGGTGACCAGCCCGCCGCAATGGCAGGCCAGATTGGCCGAGCGGAAAGCCGTCAACGACAGGAAGATGGCCGCCCGGATGGCCGAGGACCCGCACCCGATGCGGTTCTACAACGCGCTGCGAGCGGTCCGCGAGGTGCTCGCGGAGCGGCCTGACGTCTACGTGGTCAACGAGGGCGCCAACACATTGGACATCGGGCGCAACGTACTGGACATGCACGTGCCGCGGCACCGCCTCGACTGCGGCACCTGGGGGGTGATGGGTATCGGCCTGGGCTACTCCATCGCGGCGACCGTCGAGACCGGGCAGCCCGTCGTCGCGGTGGTGGGCGACAGCGCCTTCGGTTTCAGCGGTATGGAAGTCGAAACCCTGTGTCGCTATGGCCTTCCCGTCGTGATCGTCATCCTCAACAACGGTGGTGTCTACCGTGGGGACGGCGTCAACCCGCGCGGCACCGACCCGGAACCGACGGTGCTGTCCGCGCATGGCCATTACGACCAGATCATCACGGCCTTCGGCGGACTCGGCTACCGCGTGCAGACACCGGCCGAACTGTCCGATGCACTGCGGGCCGCGCTCGCGTCGGGGCGACCCACCCTGATCGACGCCGAACTCGATCCCAGCGCCGGCACCGAGTCCGGCCACCTGACAAACCTGAACCCGCGCAGCGCAGTTCCGCTGGCGCCGGGCAACTGACCCCGACACCCGCCCCGGAAGGACAGCAGATCATGACCACCACCACCGCCCCACTGACCGGCATCAAAGTCATCGATTTCACCGGCGTGCAAGCCGGCCCGGCATGTACTCAGATGCTGGCCTGGTTCGGCGCCGACGTCCTCAAGGTGGAACGCGTCAACGGCGGTGACGTCACCAGGCACCAGCTGCGCGACATCCCCAACACCGACGCGCTGTACTTCACGATGCTCAACAGCAACAAGCGCTCACTGGCCATCAACACCAAGACCCCGCAGGGCCTCGAGGTGATGGAAAAGCTGATCCGCGAGGCCGATATCCTGGTCGAGAACTTCGCCCCCGGTGCCATGGATCGGATGGGATTGTCCTGGGCACATATTCACGAACTGAATCCACGGCTGATCTTCGGCTCGGTCAAGGGTTTCAACGACGAGTCGCCGTGGAAGGACCTGAAGGTCTATGAGAACGTCGCCCAGTGTGCCGGCGGCGCGGCGTCGACCACCGGTTTCTGGGACGGTCCGCCGACCGTCAGCGCGGCGGCGCTGGGCGATTCCAACACCGGCATGCATCTGCTGATCGGGCTGCTGACCGCGCTGCTGGCCCGCGAGAAGACCGGTGTCGGACAGAAGGTCTCGGTGTCCATGCAGGATGCCGTGCTCAACCTATGCCGCGTCAAACTGCGTGACCAGGAGCGCCTGGCCGCCATCGGCTATCTGGAGGAGTACCCGCAGTATCCGAACGGCACCTTCGGTGACACCGTGCCCCGCGGTGGTAACGCAGGCGGTGGTGGGCAGCCCGGTTGGATGCTCAAATGCCAAGGTTGGCAGGATGATCCGAACGCCTACATCTACTTCACCATCCAGGAGCAGAACTGGGAGCAGACCTGCCGGGCCGTCGAGCGGCCTGACTGGATCGACGATCCCGCCTACAACACCGCCAAGGCCAGGCAGGAGCACATCTTCGACATCTTCGATGAGATCGAGAAGTGGCTGGCCGACAAGACCAAGTACGAGGCGGTCGACATCCTGCGCCGCTACGACGTGCCGTGTTCTCCGGTGCTGAGCATGAAGGAGATCGCCGACGACCCGGCACTGCGGGCCAGCGGCACCGTGGTGGAGGTCGAGCAGCGGGGCCGCGGAACGTTCCTGACCGTCGGCAGCCCGGTGAAGTTCTCCGACTTCAGCCCCGAGATCACCGGTGCACCACTGCTGGGCGAACACAACGCCGAGGTGCTCACCGAACTGGGGTACAGCGCCGACCAGATCCGGCAGTGGAGCGCCGACCAGATCATCGGCGGTGCGGCATGAGCACCGGGACGGCACCGGTGGTCGGTGCCTGGGAACTCGGCGACATCCTGTGCGACACCGTTCGCCGCGCCCCTGGCCATCCGGCGCTCATCGTCGGGGCGGACCGGCGCCCGGTCAGCTACGGGGAGCTGTCCCGTGCGGCCGACCAGCTCGCCGCGCGGCTGCGTGAGGCCGGTCTGCGCAGGGGCGACGTGGTGGCCCTGCAGGCGTCGAACAGCGCACAGTTCGTGACGGCCCTGCTCGCCGCGGCGCGCGCCGGCATTGTGGTCGCGCCGCTGGACCCCGCGGTACCCATTGGCGACAAGCGGCGGCGGGTCGACGCGCTCGGTGCCCGCGCCACGCTCGTCGACAAGATGCTGGCCTGGGATTTCGACTCCGACTGCCCCGACTGGCTCATCACCTCCGATGACACGGAATTGCCTGCGGTGTTGCAGGTCTCGGCGCCGCCGCGGCCCGCCGTGCCGCCCCGGGGTCTGCGCGGCGATGATGCGCTCATCATGATGACCTCCGGTACCAGCGGAACACCCAAACTGGTGCCCTGGACCCATCAGAGCCTGGCCGCCTCGATCAACGGCATCGCATCCGGCTACGGGCTGGGCGCCGGTGACGCCACGGTTGCGGTGATGCCGCTCTTCCATGGGCACGGACTGGTGGCGACCCTGCTGGCCACGCTGGGCACCGGAGGCACCTTGCTGCTGCCGGCCCGCGGAAAATTCTCCGCGCACAGCTTCTGGGATGACATCACCGCGGCGGGCGCCACCTGGTACACCGCGGTGCCGACGATCCACCAGATCATGGTCAACCGCGCCCGGCCGGGCGGTCCGGATCACGACCGTGCGTTCCCACCGCTGCGGTTCATCCGCAGCTGCAGCGCACCGTTGAGCGCCGACGTCACCGCCGCCATCGAGGCGACGTTCCACACGGTGGTCGTGGCGGCCTACGGGATGACCGAGACCACCCATCAGGCCAGCAGCGTCGCACCATCGGACGACGACAGCACCCGGCTGCGCACCGTCGGGACGCCTACCACCGTGACCGCGCGCATCACGGCCGCGGACGGATCAGCGGCCGAACCCGGGGCGGAAGGCGAGATCTGGCTGCGCGGTTCGACGGTGGCGCGCGGTTACCTCGGCGCTTCGGTCGCCCAGAACGCGTCGGCGTTCACCGACGGCTGGTTCCGCACCGGCGACCTCGGTACCCTCGACGCCGCCGGTCACCTCTCGGTGACCGGCCGGATCAAGAACCTGATCAACCGCGGTGGCGAGAAGATCTCGCCGGAACGGGTGGAAGCCGTCCTGCTCACCCATCCCGATATCACCGGTGTTGCCGTCGTCGGTGTGCCGGATGACATCTACGGCGAACGCGTCGCGTCGGTGATCGCGGTCGCGAAGCCGATCACCGCCGACGACGTCACCGACTTCTGCCGAACCCGGCTGGCGCCGTACGAGATTCCCGAAGTCATCGAGTTCAGCGATGAACTCCCCGTCACCGCCAAGGGTGACGTCGACCGGGCCGCATTACCCGAACTCATCGAACAGCTCACCACACAGAAAGATCAGTGAAATGAAGATCTCCGGTAACACCATCTTCATCCCCGGGTCCACCAGCGGTATCGGCCTGGCCCTCGCCGAGGCACTGTCCGCGGCGGGCAATACCGTGATCGTCGGAGGCAGGCGGGCCGACCTGCTCGACGAGATCCAGACGAGCCATCCGGAATTCGACACTGTCCAGATCGACACCACCGATCCGGCCGGCATCGCCGCGGCGGCCGTCCAGGTGATCACCGCGCACCCAGGTCTCAACGTGGTGATCGCCATGGCAGGCGTGATGCGCATCGAGGATTGGCATCACCCGGCGTCGTTCCTGGCGTCGGCCGAGGAAGTCGTCACCACCAATGTGCTCGGCCCGATCCGGTTGATCGGAGCATTCGTCGAACATCTGCAGGCACAGCCGGCGGCGACCATCATGACGGTGTCGTCGGGCCTGGCTTTCGCACCGCTGAAGGTGACGCCGAGCTACAACGCGTCGAAGGCCGCGGTGCACATGCTGACCGAATCGCTACGGCTGCAGCTGGCCGACACGAGCGTCGAACTCGTCGAACTGGTGCCACCGGCGGTTCGCACCGATCTCCTTCCGGGGCAACGGGACAGTGAGTTCGCGATGCCGCTCGACCAGTTCGTCGGCGAGGTGATCGATCTTCTGGGCCGCGATCCCGGTGCGCACGAGATCGTGGTCGACCGCGCGAAGTTCCTGCGGTACGCCGAAATCGAAGGGCGCTACGATGACGTGGTCGCTACCCTGAATGCTGCTGATCCGCATGGGAATTGAGGTTCAGAACGGGATCGTGGCACGCAGCCTGGTGCCGGCGCCGACCGGACTGGAAACCTCCAGTGTGCCGCTGATGGCCTCGACCCGGTCGCGCAGCCCGGTGAGACCAGAGCCGCCTGAGGCCGTCGCGCCGCCCACACCATCGTCGGTCACCTCGAGGCGCAGACGTCCGCTCTCGACACACACGGCGACGGCGGCCTCCTTCGCCTGCGCGTGCTTGGCGGCGTTTGTCAGGGCCTCGGCCACGACGTAATAGGCTGCCACCTCCACAGATTCGGGCAAGCGGCCGTCGACGTGGATATCGAGATCGACCGGGAATGCGTACCGGCGGGCGAGCACCTTGAGCGCGGGCCCGAGGCCGCCGCGCGACAGGATGGCCGGATGGATCCCGCGCGACAGTTCCTGCAGCTCCGTGTGCAGGCTGTGCAGATCGTCGACGACCTGGGACAGGTTGGCGCGCAACTCTTCCTGCCCGGGACCCAGCGCCGCTTCGATCGATCCCACCTCCAGGCCGAGCGACACGATGCGCTGCTGGGCCCCGTCATGGAGGTCACGTTCGAAACGCCGGCGCGCCTGATCGGAGGCGGCGACGATACGGGCCCGTGACGCCGTCAGTTCGTGCTGGGTCTCGATGAGGCGCTCCTGCTCGGCACGCCGCTCGGTGACGTCGCGCGCCGCGGCGAAGAATGCCCCGCGGTCACCGACGAGGCTCCACTCGAGCCACCGCGTGCCGCCACCCCGGCATCGGCAACGCGCTTCGAATTGCACGGTGCCGCCGTCGCGCAGCGCCCCCGTGATGATCGGGTCGACGGCGGCGCGGTCGTCGTCGCCGACCAGTTCCAGGAATGGTGTGCTGCGCACATCATCGGCGCGGTACCCGAGTACCCGCTCGAAAGACGGGTTGATGCGGCGGAATCCGTCGCGGTCCCCAATGCACAGCAATTCGGAGGTCAGCGCGAAGAAGCGTTCCAGTTCACGCCTGCTGACCTCCAACGCCGCGATCATCGCCTCACGTTGGCGGGCCGTGGCCAGGAGGGACCCGAGCGCTCCTGTCATCCGCCCGACCCGCGCCCGGGCGTGCCTGCCCAGGTCGGACGGCACCAGCACATACCCGACCTGATCGGTGTCATCGTGCAGCGGTACGGCGCTCTGCGCGGGGTCCTCGGCGGTGGGGCGGGTGGTCAGGGACGCGAACGCGATGCCGAGGCCGGCCGCAAGCCGCCGGCCGGCGGCATCCAGACCGGTGGAGATGTCGGGTGCCTGCCACATGAGCCGGGTCAGCTCGGTGGCCAGATCAGCCTCGCCGCGTCGCTGGTCGGCCTCCGCGGCCCGCAGGCGGGCCTGTTCGACGAGAAGGTTGGTCAGCAGCGCCACAGTGAGGAACACGATGACAGCGGGCAGCGGATTGTCGCCGCCGCCGACGTGGAAATACACATAGGCCACGCCGCTGGCGACCGTCATCGCCAGCGCCAGGCCGAACCCCCAGCCTGCCGACACCACCAGGACGCCGAGCAGCAACAGCGCCCCGAAGGCGTTGTCGGGGGCGATGCGTTTGAGCTGGAGCACTGCCACGACCTCGATGACGAGCAACCCGATCGCGGTGACGATGCCCCAGATGAGCGGGGGAGCGGTGGGTCGCAGCACCAGTCCCAACACCCGGTCGTGGACACCGAGCCGCCTGGGTTCTCGGTGGGTGTCCGGTCCTGAACTGCGCATTCGGCGATCGTAGTGCCGATTTCTTCCCGTTAACCGCAATGGCAAACCGGGCTCGATCTGCCACCCTTGAGGTATGCAGTGCTCCGACGATCTGGCCCGCCACGACCTGCGTTGCCTCATCATCGATGACAGCGCGGCGTTCCGCAGTGCCGCCAGCAAGATCCTCGAACGTGACGGTATCCACGTGGTGGGCACCGCGACCAACACCGCCGAGGCCCTCGACGGGAACGCGCGCCTTCACCCCGACGTGGTGCTGATCGATATCGATCTTGGTGCCGAATCGGGTTTCGACGTCGCCCGCCTGCTGCACCGCTGCGCGCCGCCGGTACCCGCGCTGATCATGGTGTCGACCCATTCCGAGCATGATTTCGCCGACCTGATCGAGGCCAGCCCGGCGCGCGGCTTCCTGCCCAAGATCGCGTTCTCGGCCGCGGCGGTCCGCACGCTGGTGGCCCAGTGCGACGCGTGAAGCGTCGTCAGCGTGATTCCAGATAGACCATCACGGCGCGCACCCGGCGATGGTCGTCGGCGGTCTCGTCGAGTTGCAGTTTGTTGAAGATGTTGCGCACATGCTTTTCGACGGTGCCTTCGGTGACCCAGAGCCGCCGTGCGATACCGCCGTTGGACAACCCCTCGGCCATCAGCGTCAGCACCTCGTGTTCGCGGGCGCTCAACGCCTGCAGGGGATCGCTGCGCCGGTTCTTGCTCACCAGTTCCTGCACGACGGCCGGATCGACCACGGTGGCGCCGGCGGCGATGCGCTGGACGGTGTCGATGAATTCGTTGACCCGGCTGATCCGCATCTTGAGCAGGTAGCCCAGCGCATGCCCACCGTCGAGCAGCTCCATGGCCTGGTCGACCTCGATATGCGCCGACAGCACGACGATCGCGGTGTCGGGGAATTCGGCGCGGATGGCCTTGGCCGCATCCAGTCCCTCGGTCGAATGGGTCGGCGGCATCCGGATGTCCACCACCACCAGTCGCGGTTGCGTGGCACGCACCAGCGCAAGCAGCTTCGCGGGATCGCCGGCCTGCCCCACGACCTCGAACCCCGAGCGCTCGAACAGGCTCGCGAGTCCTTCGCGCAGGAGCACGTCGTCATCGGCGACGACCACGGTGAGGGCACTCATCCGCAGCATTGTCGCACCGACTGCCGCCTGCCGACCGACTACGGCAGCGGCGCCCACCACACCAGCCGCGTGCCGCCCCCGGCGTCGTTGCCGATGTCCAGGCTCCCGCCGCATTCGGCGGCGCGTGCCGCCAGGTTGCCCAGGCCGCTGCGGGTGGTGTCGGCGGGAAACCCGACGCCGTCGTCGACGACGGCGATGGTGAGGTTGTCGTCCACCGTGATCGTCACCGTGACGGTGCCTGCCTCGGCGTGCCGTACCACATTGCTGACCGCTTCGCGCACAACGGCTTCCGCATGATCGGCCAGACCGGCATCGACCACCGACAGTGGTCCGCTGACATGGACCGCGGGACGCACGGGGGAATCGTTCGTCATCTGCGTGACGGCCTGTTCGAGGCGCTGCCGCAATCGCGTCACACTGCCCCCGTGCAGATCGAAGATGGCGGTGCGGATCTCCTGGACCACCTCCTGCAGATCGTCCAGTGCGGTCGAGATCCGTTGCGATGTGCCCTCGGCGTCGCTGGTGCGGGCCCCCTGCAGGGATAATCCGATGGCGAACAACCGCTGGATCACATGGTCGTGCAGGTCGCGGGCGATACGGTCGCGATCGGACAGGATGCCGAGATCCCGCATGGTGGCCACCGCCCTGGCCTGGGTCTCCGCGAGCTGCAGTGCCAGCGCGGCCTGATCGGCGAAACCCGAGAGCATGTCGAGTTGTTCGTCGGTGAACGACCGGCCGGGTCGCGCCACGCACACCACGGCACCGGACACGGAGTCCGACTCGCGCATCGGTAACACCAGTGCCTCGGGCCCCCCGGCGCCGATCTCGTCGAAATCGTTGACCCGCAGTGGGATCCGCTGGGCGAAAGTACAGCCGACGACGGTGTCCACGATGGGCAGCCGGAAGCCCACCAGCGCGTCGTCAGTGGCTGTGGTGACCACCAGCTCGTCACCGTCACCGCGCTGCAACAGGGCCGAGTAGGCGCTGCCGGTCAGCGCCGACGCCCGGTCCACGATCTGGCGGTGCACGGTGACCGGGTCCTCACCGGCGAGCAGGTTGGTGCTGATGTCCCGGGTCGCGGCGATCCATTCCTGGCGGCTGCGGGCAACCTGATACAGCCGGGCGTTCTCGATCGCGATGCCCGCGGCGGCGGCCAGCGCCTGTACCAGCACCTCGTCGTCGGCGCTGAAATACTGACCACCGGCCTTCTCGGTGAGGTACAGATTGCCGAACACGTGCTCGCGGATACGGACCGGGACGCCGAGGAACGTGCGCATCGGTGGATGGTTGGGCGGGAAGCCCACCGAGACCGGATGCTGCGAAAGATCCTCGATACGAACGGCTTCGGACGTGTGGAACAACAGTCCGAGCACACCGTGGCCGGTGGGCAGCGGGCCGATCCGCTCGGCGGTCGGCGCGTCGATGCCCTGGTAGATGAACCGCTCGAGGGGCGGTTTCTGGTCGGCGCCCACCACCCCCAAGGCGCCGTAGCGCGCGTCGACCAGCCGCATCGCGGTATGGACGATGGTCTGCAATGTGCGCTCGAGGTCGAGTCCCGAGGTGACCGCCAGCATCGCGTCCACCAGGCCGTCGCGCACACTGCGATCGGGCGGATCCCCGCCGTCAGTCATCGTGTTTCTGGCGTAGCTCGGCGGCCAGCAGCGCGGCCTGCGTGCGCCGGTGCAGACCCAGTTTGGCCAGCAGTCGTGAGACGTAGTTCTTCACGGTCTTCTCGGCGAGGAACATCCGCTCGCCGATCTCACGGTTGGTCAGCCCCTCGCCGAGCAGGTCGAGCAGTGTGCGTTCGGTTGCCGACAGGTCGCGCAGCCGGGCGTCCTCGGGTTCGTCGCCGCGGCTGCCCTCGCGCAGTTTCGACATCAGGGCGGCCGCTGCGCGATTGTCCAGCAACGACTTTCCCGCGCCGACCGCCTTGATGGCCTCGGCCAGTTCCATCCCCCGGATGTCTTTGACGACGTAACCGCTGGCGCCGGCGAGGATGGCGTCGAGCATCGACTGCTCATCGGTGAACGACGTCAGGATGAGACAGCGGAGCTGATCGTGGGCGGCCAGCAGGTCACGGCACAGGTCGATTCCGTTGCCGTCGGGCAGTCGCACGTCGAGCACGGCGACATCGGGCCGCGCCGCGGGGATCCGAGCCTTGGCCTCCGCCACCGACCCGGCCTCACCGACCACCGACAGGTCGGGGTCGCCACCGAGCAGGTCGACGAGTCCGCGCCGCACCACCTCGTGGTCGTCAACGAGGAACACCGTGATCACGGCGTCCACAGTAGTGCGCACAAGGCTGCCATCTGCAGGGACCAAAGTCCCTGCGCTGGTGACCTCGCACCCTGGTTCGAGGCGTCCGGCCGAACCAGAGTTGACGTCATGACCGAGTTGCAGCAGCGTTCCCGACTGACCGCGCCCGAGGTTCGCACCACGTTGGACCGGGTGGACACGTGGTGGCGGGCCGTCAACCACATCGCCGCGCAGGTTCCCGGTGGAAACCGGCCCGCGGTGGCGGCCGCCACCCTTACCTACGCCCACCTCAACCGCATGATCGTGCGTCGCGGCAAGCGGATCCGGTTCGTACTCGGTGTGCGCGAGGCTCTTCCGGCACTGACGGCTCTGTTGCGGATGGAAGGGGTTGCCGGTGAAGCCGCTCGGCTGCCGTCGGCGGCCGCCCTGCGTAACCCCGGCTGTACCTACGCACTGGCGTACGCCATCGGGATGGTCCTCGACGAACCGGGCCTGACGGTGGCCGCCCTGGTCGACGAGGAGGAGGCGATGACGACATGGAAGGCGCGTGCGCTGCACAACCCGCTCACCGACGGTGCGGTGCTGCCCATCCTGTACCAGCCGACGCTGGATCCCGCCGGCGTGCGTGAGGTGTTCGGTGCGTGCGGGTGGGAGCCGATCGAGATCTGCAGTCCGCCGGCCGCCGTCGATCTCGGCGAGGTGCACCGGTGCTTCGCGGCCGCGCTGTACGTCGCCCTCGACGAGATCGACGCGATCACCAAGGCCGCCGGGGAAGGTCATGAGGAGCCGCTGGCCCGCTGGCCCATGCTGGTGCTGCGCACACCGTGGGACTGGCCGCCGGCCACCGACGTCCCCGCCGAGTGGTTCGACGCATCCGGCCGCGCTGTCCCCGACATCGTCGCCACCGGGCCCGAGGGCGACATGCGGATGAGCGCCGACTGGTGACACCGAAGGTCTAAGGTGAGCGCGTGATCCGGTTCCTGCTGCGTACGGCGGTTTTCCTCGGTTCGGCCGCGATCGGCCTGCTGGTTGCGGCGTGGCTCATTCCCGGTGTCTCGGTGCGAGTCTCCGGATTCATCGTCGCGGTGGTGTTGTTCGCGGCCGCGCAGGCCATCCTGTCGCCGTTCTTCCTCAAGATGGCCAGTCGTTACGCATCGGCGTTCATCGGCGGTATCGGCCTGGTCTCCACGTTCGCCGCGTTGGTACTCGCCTCGGTGCTCACGCACGGGCTGTCGATTCGCGGTGTCGGATCGTGGGTGGCGGCGACTGTGGTGGTCTGGCTCGTCACCGCCATCGCGACGCTGGTGTTGCCCGTGCTGGTGCTCAAGAAGAAGACGGCGGGGAGCTGACCCGGGCCTCACCCCATGACCGCCGAGCAGACGCAAGTGGCCCCCTCTTGTGGCAAAAATGTGGGCCCTCCACGTCTGCTCGCGGTGAGAAATGGCGGCGCACCCGGTCTGTATGTGCAACACCACCCGAGCGCAAGGAGACGATATGGCCATCCGCACCGACACGCCGCTGGGCGCCCCGGCCTGGGCTGATCTGTCCACATCGGACTTCGACCGGGCGACCGAGTTCTACGGCCGCGTCTTCGGGTGGACTTTCACCTCGCCTGGGCCCGATTACGGCGGCTACGTCAACGCGTCCAAAGACGGCCGCCTGGTCGCGGGTCTGATGCCCAACGATCCGCAGTGGGGGATGTCCGACCGCTGGAGTACTTACTTCCACACCGCGGACATCGGGGCCACGATCGCGGCGGCCACGGCAGCCGGCGGACATTCGTGCGGTGGGGCGATGGAGATCGCGGAGAAGGGCGCGATGGCGGTGCTGACGGATCCGTCCGACGCGATGTTCGGCCTGTGGCAGCCCAGCGGGCACCAGGGATTCGAACTCGTCGGTGAGGCGGGCAGCCCCGTGTGGCATCAGCTGACCACCCGCGACTATCACAAGGCGCTCGACTTCTATCGTGCGGCGTTTGGCTGGCACACTCAGATCGAGTCCGACACCCGAGACTTCCGCTACAGCACAGCCACATTCGACGGCGAGCAGCTGCTCGGCGTGATGGACGGCACGGTGCTACCGGAGGGAGTTCCCTCGCAGTGGACCATCTTCTTCGGTTCCGATGACGTCGACAAGACCATCGAGATCATCACGGCCGAAGGCGGTTCGGTGATCCGGCCGCCCGAGGACACACCCTACGGTCGCCTGGCCGCCGTCGCCGATCCCACCGGTGCGGGCTTCAATGTGTCGGGTCCGGTGACTCCGTCGTGACGGCTCGGTCGGACGGCTGGGCGGCGCGCTGGCCTTTGCGCAGCGTATCCAGCAGTTCACGGTAGGGGCCCACCAGATAGGCGGTGTCGCCAGCGTGCAGACGCGCGTCGCGACGCGGGTGCAGTACCAGATCTGCCGCATCGCGGGCAATGGCGATGACCCGCGTCTCGGTGGACGAATCGACCATCCGCATCCCGTCCAGATCGCTTCCCGGCTCCACCCGCACCCCGCCCACCATGAATGAGCGCTGGCCCACCGAGAAGGTGCCGAACACCTGCAGACCCATGGCGGCTCCGATGAACCACGGGGCAGCCAGTTCGACCGTCGAACGCACGTTCTCGAACCGGAACCTGTCGGCCACCGCGGCGCCCAGCGCGAGGTCGAAGATCCGCAGTATCAACGGGATACCCGGCTGGATCTCGCGCAGCACGATCCCGGTCTCGATGTTCACCACGTCGTCCTGGGTGAGGATCGCCACCGCCGAGGCCTCCCCGATGCGGGCGTCCTCGAGCGTTCGGCGCAGCGTCGCGTCGCCGAATATCACCGGGATGTCCAGATCGGCGGCCGTCGACAGGTAGCGGTTGGCCTCGTTGCTCTCGATCACGGCGACGTCGCGGCCGGCTGCCTTGAGGTCTGCGGCCACGCGCACGCCGAATGACCCCAGCCCGACGACGATGATGTGGCGGTGCAGATCGCGCACCTTGCGCCGGCCCGAGGACCGGCCGAGGCGACGGGACAGCAGCAGATCGGCGACGAACGCCATCAGGACGGCCGTGGTGGTGACACCGGCGAACATCAACACGATGCCGAACAGCCGCAGCCACGTCGGCTGGTTGACGAAGCTGAAATCACCGTAGCCGACCGTCGCGATGGTCTCGGTGGAGAAGTACAGCGCGTCGATGATGCCCATGCCGGGCCTCTGGTAGGTGAACCGTAACAGCACCGTCGCACTGAGCAGCAGCGTGAGTGAGACTGCAAGCGCACGAAAGAAATTGGGGTTGATGTCATCGCGGAACGCGCGAACGCCGTCCAGGATGCGGACGGCGGGCGATCGGCGCTGATTGGGCCGAGCGGACTGCGCCTCCGTCGAGATGCCTTGGGCCGCGAGCTCGTCGACCGTCCCGATCATCGCCGTCCAGTCACCGCTGCGCACGCGGTAGTCCCGGCCCGGACAGGTCACCACGTCGCCGGGCGTCAACGACTTCTCCCCGTGTACCACGGCGACCGGGGCGAGATCACCGAAAATGTCCCGCAGACTGGCGTCACGTGGGGCGTCCACGCCCGCGACGACGAACTCGGTGCCCGCCACGGTGATGGAATGGGTGGTGCGTCGCAGGCACGCCTCGACCACCGACGGTGCGGCCAGGTCAGCCACGTCGAGCACCGCGCCGGGTCCGTTGCCGACGGCCATCGCTTCGCGCAGCACACCGTTGCCCAGCCGGGCGACCACGCGCACCTCGGGATTGAGGCGCCGCGCCAGCAGCGAGATCTCGAGGTTGGCCGCATCATCAGGGCCGGCGCACACCACCGCGGTCGCGGTGGTGATGTCGCATGCCACCAGGTCGGCCGCGGCGTACAACGGCACCACGGTCAGCCCGGCATCGCGCAGCTCTTCGGCGATCCTCATCGCCAGAGCATCCTCACCGCAGACGATCATGTGACCGTGCATTGAGGCAGGTTACGACGGTGAACTCAGCTGTGCATGACGAAATCCGCAAAGTCGAAACCCGGCACCACGACGCAGCTGACCAGGCATGCCTCCTCGGCGCTGGGCCGCGCCCGCTGCCAGTGTCCGGGCGGCACCACGAGCTGCGGCTGTTCACCTGAGTTGAGATTGCTGCCCAGCACATGCGTTGTCGCAGTGTCTTTTTTGCTACCGATCTCCAGTAGCAGCGGGCCGCCGCGGTGATAGAGCCACAACTCGGTGCTGCGCACGGTGTGCCAGGCCGACTGCTGACCGGGCATCAGCAGGAACAGGATCGCGGTGCCGGCGTTGCGGGGCCCGGTGTAATCCGGTGGTAAGGCCGACTGCGCGATGCTCAGTTCGCTGCGCCACGTCTCCCGGAACCAACCGCCTTCCGGATGCGGTGCGAGGTCGAGCTGCCTGGCCCAGTCGGGGAGCTCGGTCATCGCCACAGCGTAGGCGAAAACCGGTTGCCTGCGCGGGCGAAGCGGCGCTACCTTGGCGGACATGCTCGCTCACCTCGGTATGTCCGCGCGCTGAATCCGGCTCCGCCGGTCAGCGCTTGTCGTCACTGAACCGTTGGAGCATGCATGTCTTCGTCAACACAGTCAGCTGTGACCCTCAACTCGGTAGGCCTCACCTGGCCCGACGGGTCCGTCGCGTTGTCCGGTGTCACCGGTTCGTTCGGCCCCGGGCGCACCGGATTGGTCGGCCCGAACGGATCGGGTAAATCGACGCTGTTACGCCTGATTGCGGGTGAGCTGACACCGACGTCGGGCAGTATCGCCACCGAAGGCGACGTCGCCTACCTGCCACAGCACCTCACCCTCGACGTCGCAGCGCGCGTGACGGACCTACTGGGCATCGCAGGCATCGTTGCGGCGCTCCGCGCCATCGAGGCCGGCGACACCGCCGAAAGTCATTTCGAGACGGTCGGCGACGACTGGGACATCGAGGCCCGGGCAACGGCAATACTCGCCGAGATCGGCCTTCCCGCAATCGGTTTGGACCGCAGCGTGGGTTCGATGTCGGGCGGCGAGGTGATGCTCACCGCGATCGTCGGGCTGCGGCTGCGCCGGGCACCGGTGACGCTGCTCGACGAACCGACCAACAACCTCGACCGCGACGCCCGCGCGGTGCTCACCCGTGCCCTGGCGAACTGGCCCGGCACGCTGGTGGTGGTCAGCCACGACGTCGCGTTGCTGGACCAGTTCGACACCACCGCCGAACTGCACAGTGGCCGGCTCACCGTATTCGGTGGTTCCTATCACCAGTGGCGGGCGCATCTCGAAGACCAACAGGCAGCGGCGCTGCAGGCGGCCCGCACGGCCGAACAGGCCCTCAAGGTCGAGAAACGGCAACGGGTCGAGGCCGAGACCAAGCTGGCGCGGCGCACCCGCACCGCGCAGAAGAACCGCGACAGTGTCCCACGCATCGTCGCAGGCATGAAGGCCAACGCCGCGCAGGTGTCGGCCGGGAAACTGCGTACGGGCCTCGACGACCGCGTGCGGGCCGCCCGGCAGGCCGCCGACGACGCCGCCGAACTCGTCCGCGACGACGAGCACATCCGTGTCGAGCTGCCCGATCCTGGCCTGCCCGCCGGCCGCCGCATCGCCGATCTGGGCGGAATCGTGCTCGCCGGGCCGGAACGGGTTGCCCTCATCGGTCCGAACGGGGTCGGCAAGACCAGTTTCCTCGAGGCGCTGCAGAACTCCGCCGACGACACCGCCGGCCGGCTGTTCACCGACCGGGTCGGCTACCTTCCGCAGCGGCTCGACGGGCTCGACGGCGCCGCCACGGTCCTGGACACCATCAAGGGTGCCGCCCCGGGGGCCGACGTCGAGCGCATCCGTGGTCAGCTGGCCCGGTTCCTGCTGCGCGGTGACAGTGTGCACCGTGCGGTGGGCAGCCTGTCCGGTGGTGAGCGGTTCCGGGTCGCGCTGGCCCGGCTGTTGCTGGCCGAGCCACCGCCCGAACTGGTGATCCTCGACGAACCCACCAACAACCTCGACATCACCAGTGTCGACCAACTGGTCGACGCGCTGGGCGCCTACCGCGGCGCCCTGCTGGTGGTCAGCCATGACGACGATTTCCTCGGCCGGCTCGCGGTGGACCGGACACTCGAGATGGCGCGCCCCGGCGAGCTCAGCCCGGCGGGATAGGGTCGGAACATGACGCGCCTTCAACCAGGATGGCTGGTGGCACTGTGCGCGGCTGTGCTCGCCGTCAGTGTCTGGCTGCCGTGGCTGACGACGTCGGTCGACGGCGGCGGGCGGGCCAACGCGATCGGCGGCGCCGTCGGCAGCCTTGCGCTGCCGGCGGGTTTCGGGGCCGGGCAACTCATCATGCTGCTGACCTCGACGCTGTTGGTTGCCGCGGCGATGTCGGCCCGGGGGCTGTCGCCACGCTGGGCCTCGGGTGTCGCCCTGGCCAACTCGGTGCTCATCGCAGCGCTGACGGCGTGGTATTACCACCTCAATGTCGACCCGCCGGTGTCGGCCGGTTACGGCTTCTACATCGGGGTGGCCGGTGCCGTTGGCGCCGTTGCATTTTCGGTCTGGACACTCATTGCGGCAATGGCGAGGCGGGACCCGAGGTGAGCAGATTCGTCGAGCCGGTCCCGTTGACCGGCGAGCAGTGGGTCACGCTGGAACCGCTGTCGGTCGATCACATCCCGGAGATCGCCGTCGCGGCCGCCGACGGTGACAGCGGACAACTGTGGTTCACCACCGCGCCGGCCGAATCGACGGCGGGCCAATGGGTGCACAGGCTGCTCGGCATCCAGTCCCGCGATCAGGGCGTCACCTATGTCGTGCGCCGTCGTGCCGACGACAAGCTGGTCGGTTCGTCGAGCTTCTTCAACGTCGATGCGCCCAACCGCCGCCTCGAGATCGGGCATACCTGGTATTCGGGCTCGGTGCGGCGCACCGGGGTCAACACCGAGACCAAACTGGTGATGCTCGGGCACGCGTTCGACACGCTGGGCTGCGTCGCGGTCGAATTCCGCACGCATTTCTTCAACCGCGTCAGCCGTGCGGCCATCGAACGGCTCGGGGCCAAGCAGGACGGCGTGTTACGCAGCCACCAGGTGCTCCCCGACGGATCACGGCGGGACACCGTGGTCTACTCGATCCTCGACATCGAGTGGCCCGCGGTGCGCAACAACCTGGAGTTCCGCCTCGGTCGGTACGCATGAGGTGGATCGTCGTACCGGCGGTGGTGATCGCCCTGTCGACCGGGTGCAGCAGCGTCGTGACCGGCACGCCGGTGGCCGACCCGCTTGCTCTCCCGACCGTCACGTCAAGCGCTGCGCCGCAACGGATGTGTGCCCAGGTGGCCCCACCGATGACGGCGATCGCCACAAAGGGCGCCGATGAGCCGCAGCTGAGTATCCCCCAGCCGGGTGGCTGGGAACGGCGCACCGGGCTGGACTCTGACCTGATCCGGTTCGCGATGGTCAACAGTGGTCTCGCGGTGGACGGTATCGCCGCCACGGCGGTCGTCGGTCTCAAGCGGGCCGAGCCGGGCATGTCATCGGCGGGGGAGATCCTCGACTTCGAACGGCAAAGCCTGGAGTACGAGCTCGGTGCAACGGGTGTGACGCTGGACAAGCTCACCCACTGCGGGTTCCCGGCCGCCATCATCGACTACCAGATCCCCACCATCAACAAGACACCACCGCATCCGGGGCGCTCGCTGATCGTCGTCGTCGACGTCGGTTCGCGGACCTGGGTGTCCACGGTCACGATGCAGACCATGGACGCTGCGAACCCAACGTACACAACGGATTCCGAGGAGATCATCCAGGGGTTCGCCGTCAAGGTGCCGTGACCACGATCTCACTGCCGTGCAATGGGGCGGTGCATTCCCCGCAGGCCAGGGTGGCAATCAGCGTCCCGCGGCACGGGCGGTGGGTGATGGTGACCGCCGCGCCCTCGGCGGCGTGGAACCAGTTCTGGCTCCAGGACAACGCGGTCATGAGCACCGGGAAGAACGCCCGGCCTTTCTCGGTGAGCTGGTAGTCGTCGGCGCCCACCATCACGCCGTTGGCGCAGAACGTGCGCAGGCGCGTCGAGATCGACGCCGGCGGCGCGCCGAGCCAACTCTGGAAATCGCCGAACCGGGTCGCGCCGAGGAATGCCGCGATCAGGATCGCCGCCGACCACCGGTTGCCGAACACACTCATGGTCTCGGGGAAAAGGCCTGGCTCCGAACCGGATCCGGTTCGCCGCCGGGTACTCGAGGTCGGTACCGAGCGCGGCCAGGACCCGCTGGGCCCCCACCGGACGCGGACCTCGGGGGCGTCGGCGCGTTGTCCGCACGAGCCACACGTGAGCACGGGGCTGAAGTCGCGACCGCAGAGGGTGTGCTGCATCGCAGGCAGCGCATCGCGGTGCTCGCTGACCCAGTGGCGTTCCCACTCCCAGATCGACACCATCATGGGCCACAGCGCCCTGCCCCGAGGCGTCAGCACGTATTCGGTGCGCACCGGATTGGTCTGGTAGGTGAGGCGTTCGAACAACAGTCCCTCGGTCAGCGCGCGAAGCCGAGCGGTCAGCACGGCGTTCGAGATCGGCAACCGCGCCAGGAACTCCCCGTAGCGGGTGGCGCCGAGCAGCGCCTGCTGGATGATCAGCAGATTCCACTCGTCGCCGAGCAGCGTCAGCATCCGGCTGACGGCGTTCGGACCGCCGGCGGCCAGCGGTGTCGGGTCGTGCAGATCGACCACTACAGGCCGATCGCCGCGGAGGCCTCATCGGCGGTGCTCCACCGGCGTAGGTCGGCGCCCGCCGCCCAGGTCGAATGTGTGCCGCTGGAAACACGTTCGGGCAGGGCCAGTTTGCATACCGGTCCGTCGCCGACCCGGGCGGCGTCGAACACCAGGCAGTAGGAGGCGTCGGTGTTCACGTCGGTGGTGATGGTGATCAGGTAGCCGTCGTCCTCGGCGGTGCCCCCGGGCCGCGGCGCCAGTGCCGTCTCACTGCCGAACACCCCGTCTTCGAACGCAAAGTGCTCTTCTGCACCGGTTTTCACGTCGTGCTTGACCAATCCGTCGAACAGGAACCAGCCCGGCTTTCCGGTGGCGGCATAGGTGTAGCGGTAGTCCTCGCCGGCATGTCCGGCGTTGATCATGCCGAATTCGGTGGTGCGCCCGGACAGATCCTCTTCGCGGGTCTGGCCGGTCACGAGGTTGAACCGCCAGCGGTGCAGCCGGGTCTGCAGGCGGTCCAGCGCCAGGAACCGGAAGGCGCGCTGCCACTTGTCGCCCGAGGCGTCGTCGGACGGGTTGGGGTCACCCTCGAAGAATCCGTCGAGCACGACCTCGTCGCCGTCCTCGTAGGCGTTGGTGAAATGCAGGACGAAGGTCGGGTCGGCCTCGAACCAGCGGATATCGGCGCCGCCGTAGCGTGGCACGACGGCGAACCGGGACGGCATGTCCCGGTGGAAACCGGGCAGGTGGATACCGGACTTCAGCAGCTCGGGATCCCAGAACAGCGGGAAATCGTTGAGTATCACATAGTTTCGCGTGAAGGCCATATCGTGGGGCAACCGCGGCCCCGGCAGGGGGACGTCGGTGAGGTGCAGCACGTCGTTGTCGGCGTTCACCACGCCGTAGCGCAGGTGCGGTTCCTGTTTGCTGTAGGTGAAGAACAACAGCTCACCGGTGCGGTCGTCGACCTTGGGATGGGCCGATACGCCCCAGGCCGACGGGAACCGGCCGTTCCAGTCCTCCTTTCCCATCGTCTCCCCGGTGAGCGGGTCGACGCGGTAGAGGTCACCGCACTGGTAGAAGCTGGTGAGCGCGGTGCCGCGGTGGACGATCACATCGGTGCTCGAGGCGTCCTTCATCAAGGTTCGTGCGCCCCAGCCGTATTCGCGTCGGGCCACCTCCACCGGCTCGGCCAGGCCTGGCCAGAGTGCCCCACCCGCCTCGTTCTCCGCCGCGAAACCGTCGGTTCGGATGAATCGGTTGCGGTAGAAGGCCTTACCGTCGCGGAATCCGACGACATGGATCATGCCGTCACCGTCGAAGGGATGGTAGAACTTCAGCGCGGGATGCAGTGGATTCTCGGTGTTGCGCAGGTAGACACCGTCGAGGTCGGCCGGGATCTCGCCTTCGACCGCGGTCAGATCGTCGGCGTCCCACTCCGTGGTCTGGGGGCGCCAGGGGCCGGTGCGGTACGGGTGGCGGTCATCCTCGGGCAAGGTGGACAAGAACTTGCCCACAACCTCTACATCCATGTCACGCAATCCCTTTCGCTACCACAAAACTGACGGTGGTCGCGGTGCTGCCGCCGATGTTGAGCGTCGCGAAGCGCGCCGCGTCGTCCACCTGGTACTCGCCGGCCCGGCCGTCGACCTGTTTGGCGGCGTCCAGGAGCATCCGGACCCCGGACGCGCCGACGGGATGACCGCCCCCGATCAACCCTCCGCTCGGATTGATCGGCAGCCGGCCGCCGGGCTCGATCTCACCGTTCTCGATGGCCTTCCACGATTCACCGGGTCCGGTCAGCCCGATGTGGTCGATCGCCAGGTACTCGCTCTGGGTGAAGCAGTCGTGGACCTCGAAACCCGAGATGCCGTCCAGGTCGGTGCGGGCGCGCGCCATCGCGTCGGCGACCGCGTCGCGGACATGCGGCACCACGTATGGATCATGACTTGCGTGCGCCAACTTCTGGTCAAGCCCGAGGCCAACGGTCCGGTGCCCCCAGCCGTCGATCCGGCCCCAGGGGTGCGCCCGCGGGTGATCGCGCAGGTAGGTTTCGCTGACTAGCACCACCCCGGCGCCACCGTCGGTCAACTGGCTGCAGTCGAAACGGCGGATTCGGCCGTCGACCACGGGGTTGACGTCGTCATCGGCCGCGAGCGGTTCGGGTACCTGCCAGTCCCGGGTCTGGGCATTGGGATTGCGGCGGGCGTTGGCGAAGTTCAGTGCGGCGATGGCGCGCAGATGTGCGTCATCCAGCCCGTAGCGCTGGTCGTAGACCTCGGCGATGCGCGCGAAAGTGTGCGGCCAGGGATGGTCGACCGCGGGATCGTGGCCCGTCCAGGCCGCCGCGCCGAGGTGCTGGACGGCGACGTCGCCGGGCACGGTCTTCTCGAGTTCGACGCCGACGACCAGGGCGGCG
>CAMFLL010000032.1 GCA_945957405.1 uncultured Mycolicibacterium sp.
TAGAGCGCTTCGCTGATAACGAAGAGGTCGGAGGTTCGAGTCCTCCTAGGCCCACGGAAGTCGGTATCACCGACTCCCCCACCGGAAGGGTGCACCGTGAGATTGGTTCTGCTGGTGCTCGGTGTCATGGTCGCAGTCGCCGCCGGCTTCGTGTGGCGGACCCGGCATGGCGCAGAGGTCTGGCACTCCATTCAATCGGACACCATCGAGGGGCCTTAGCTCAGTTGGTAGAGCGCTGCCTTTGCAAGGCAGATGTCAGGAGTTCGAATCTCCTAGGCTCCACAAGTAATTCCTGCGTCAGCGCTCATCCAGGTACGGTTTTCAGGGGCATTTGCGTACCTCAGTGAGCGCTCGCGGGGCTGGGTCAGATCTTCGGCTCGACTTGCACACTCGGCGGCAGCGTCGCGGGCTCCTGTGGCCGACGGGTGCTGCGCCGGACCACTGCGAACGCCGCTCCACCGACCACGAGGGTGGCTGCGGCGGCGCCGGCGATCAACCAGGGGCGCCGACTGTGCGCGCGGTTGGCGCGGGCCTCCTGGAAGGTCTCCGGGAGTGCCGCCAGGACATCCTGGGCAGCCCCCAGTTCGCGTCCGATCACGGCCTGGGCCGCCTCGAGCTCTTTGCGCAGCTGACCGTCGCGATACCGCCGCCGCAGACTCGTGACGCCGGCCGCCAGCGTGTGGGCGGCCAGGCCGACCGTGCCGCGGGTGACATCGACGGGTCCCGCCGCGGTGTGGGCCAGGCCTCGGCGCAGGCGCTGTCCCGGGGTCAACCGGCTATCGATACTGGCGGTCATCGGCCACCTTTCTCTTCGCGACCATGCGCGCTCGGTACTGCCTCGCAAGGACTTCCAGCCTGCCATCATCTCGACGGTTTCGTGGCCGATCACCCCGTGGTGCGCCGCCATCAGATGACGGTTCGGCGCCATCGGACAGGGCCAAGAAAGTCGCCAGGGCCGAAGTGGCAGACTGTAAAGCCGTGACTACGAGCCCCATTCAGACCGCCACCGCCACGCTGCACACCAACCGCGGTGATATCAAGATTGCGCTGTTCGGCAATCACGCACCCAAGACCGTCGCCAACTTCGTCGGACTGGCCCAGGGCACCAAGGAATACTCGACCGAGAACGCATCGGGCAGTACGTCGGGACCGTTCTACGACGGCGCCGTGTTCCACCGGGTCATCGACGGTTTCATGATCCAGGGCGGCGACCCGACCGGCACCGGCCGCGGTGGTCCCGGCTACAAGTTCGCCGACGAGTTCCACCCGGAACTGCAGTTCGACAAGCCCTACCTGCTGGCGATGGCCAATGCCGGCCCCGGCACCAACGGCTCCCAGTTCTTCATCACGGTGGGCAAGACGCCGCACCTGAACCGGCGCCACACCATCTTCGGCGAAGTCGTCGATCCGGAGTCGCAAAAGGTTGTCGACGCCATCGCCACCACTGCCACCGATCGCAACGACCGGCCGAACGAGGCTGTGACGATCGAGTCGATCACCATTTCCTGAGGTATCCGCCGGGCGCGGGCGTGCCACGGTACGCTCGCGCCTTTTCGTGCGCTAACCGGCGTATCCGGCGGCGGTCAGCGCGTCCAGAACCGTGAGCGGGTCCGTTCCGAGGTCCCAGCGGGTGAACACTCGCAGCCGGTCGTCGGTGGTGTCGACTTCGAGGAGCCGGGCCTTGCGGCCGATCCGGCGGAACTCGGTGATCCGGATGAGTTTGATGTCGGCGCGCCGCAACGTCGTCGACGACCACCATCCGCGCACCGTGAGCCCCTCGGCCGTGATTGCTAGTTTCGGGCGGGCCCGCCACGAGATAATTGCAAACACAACTAGACCCAGCCCGGCAATGCCGGTGAGGACCCGCCCCGGTGCGTCTGTGACCAGCGTCACACAGGCGACAGCCATCACCATGCCGCCGATTCCGATGGCCACAACACCACCGGGCTTGGGGCCCCAACTAGTTTGCTGGAGCGGATCCATAGGCACTCTTACCTTTGGGAATAGAGTTATCCACAGGTGCTATCCACAATGGGGATGAATCACACGCGTGTGATTGCCTTGTCGAGATCGCTTCGAGCCAGTAACGGGCAGACCCCAGAATGAATTCATTCAGTCGGAGACTTCGTCACCGCCAGCGCATCGTGAGCAAAAGGCCGGTGATCATGAAAGCAAACGCGATCGCGTAATTCCACGGGCCGAGATCGGCCATCCACGGCAGAGCGGTGGACGCCAACTGGAACACCAACAGCCACGCCAGGCCGATCAACATCAACCCGACGAAGAGGGCGACGAACCACACGCTCGACGGGCCGGCTTTCACCTTCACCGGCGTGCGGCTGACCGGGTTGACGGTGAAGTCGTTCTTCTTGCGGACCTTGGACTTGGGCATGGTTACCTTCGCGGCGGTTGTGCTGGTGCGACCATTGAGATCGCGGCAGGATCCCTACGAGACTAACGCAGTGACCGCGTTGCCAGAGAATGCCAGGAGTGGCCGATGAGCGATCCGGCCGGGGCACAGTCCCCGGATGCGGGTGCCCGACGCTCCCGCTGGCGCTACGGAGTGCCTGTCGTGTGCGTGCTGGCGGGGCTCCTGCTGGCCGCGACGCACGGGGTGTCCGGCGGCGGCGAGATCAGGCGTAGTGACGCGCCCCGGTTGGTCGACCTGGTGCGCGAGGCCCAGCAGTCGGTCGACCGGCTGACCGCGCAGCGTGACGCCCTGGCCACCCAGATCGACTCGACGCACGGAAAGTCGACGGACCGGGCGCTGGCCGCCATGCAGGCCAGGGCCGCGGAACTGGCGGGTGACGCCGGGCTGGACCCGGTCCGCGGACCCGGCCTGGCGGTCACCCTCACCGACGCGCAGCGTGATGCCGACGGCCGGTTCCCGCGCGACGCCTCACCCGACGATCTGGTGGTCCATCAGCAGGACATCCAGGCGGTCCTGAACGCGTTGTGGGCCGCCGGTGCCGAAGCGGTCCAGATGCAGGACCAGCGACTGATCGCGACGTCGGCACCGCGCTGCGTGGGCAACACCCTGTTGCTCAACGGCCGCACCTACAGTCCGCCCTACCGGATCGTGGCGATCGGTGACGCGCAGGCGATGCAGGCCGCGCTGGCAGCAGCGCCGCTGGTCACGTTGTACAAGCAGTACGTCGTGCGGTTCGGGCTCGGTTACACCGAGGAGGTCCGCCCCGACGCCGAGGTCACCGGCTACTCCGACCCCGTCCGGATGCGGTACGCCACGCCCACCGGCCCGCTGGGCTATTGAAAAACGATTACGGGCAGACCAGCCCACCCCGGTAACCTGTGCCGGTGCGGGTTTTGGTCGTCGACAATTACGACAGCTTCGTGTTCAACCTGGTCCAGTACCTGGGCCAGCTCGGCGTGACGGCCGACGTCTGGCGTAACGACGACGATCGGCTGGGTGGAGCCAAGGGCCCCGAGGCCGCCGCCGCCGCGGTGGCCGATGAGTTCGACGGTGTGCTGCTGAGCCCGGGCCCCGGCACACCCGAGCGGGCCGGCGCCTCCATCCCCCTGGTTCACGCCTGCGCCAGGGCCGCCACTCCCCTACTGGGCGTATGCCTCGGCCACCAGGCGATCGGGGTGGCCTTCGGCGGAACGGTGGATCGCGCACCCGAACTGCTGCACGGCAAGACCAGCACCGTGTATCACCAGAATGTCGGTGTGCTGCAAGGTCTTCCGGACCCCTTCACGGCCACCCGTTACCACTCGCTGACGATCCTGCCCGAGACCGTCCCCGCGGAACTGGAGGTCACTGCGCGTACCCGCAGCGGGGTGATCATGGGTGTCCGGCACGTCGACCTACCGATCCACGGTGTGCAGTTCCATCCCGAGTCGATCCTGACCGAGGGTGGGCACCGTATGCTCGCCAACTGGCTGGCCTACTGCGGTGAGGGGCCGGACGAGGCGCTGGTGCGTCGCCTCGAGACCGAGGTGGCCGACACCGTGGCGGCCGCCACGGCACCGGCCAACTGACCGGCTACGACGCGAAGCTCAGCGTGATCGACGACGTGTAGGTCACGCCCATGCCGGCCGCCGGGCTCTGCGTCACCACGGCATTGCTGCGCTGGCCGCTGTTATCGGCGTTCGGACCCTTGATCAGCACGCCGGTCCAGCCGAGCGCGCGCAGATTGGGCTCGGCGTCCACCCAGAACTGGCCGACCAGGTTGGGCATCGTGAACTGGTTCCCGCGCGACACCCGGATCTGGATCACGGTGTCCTTGGGGACGGTCTGCCCCGCCGGATCGGTCCCGATCACCTGACCCGCTGTCGCCGTGTCGTCGACCTCGATGGCCACCGAGTTAGTGAAACCGGACGCGGTCAGCAGCTGTTTGCACACCTCGACGGTCTGGCCAGTGCAGTCCGGCACCGTGCTGGTCTCCGGCCCGGAACCCAACACGATGGTGATCTGGTTGGTGACCGCCGACGTCTGATTGGCCGGTGGATTGGTGGCCACGACGCGGTCCTTGTCCTCGGGCCGCGACGGTGAGCGCGCTTCCTTGAACGTGGTGAAACCGGACGCCTTGAGTTTCTGGACACAGTCGGCGTAGCTGCTGCCGGTGCAGTCGGGCACCTCGCGCTGCTCGGGTCCCAGCGAGACGTTGATGGTGATCTCATCGCCCGCGCCGACCATGCTGTTGGCGGCGGGATCGGTGCCGATGACGTGGTCGGGTTCGACCTCGGAGTTGGTCTGCTGGTTCGTTCGCGTCTTGAAACCGCGGTTCTGCAGCGTCGCGATGGCGTCCTGGGAGGCCTGCCCCGTCACGTCGGGTATCTGCACATCGCGGGTGTTCCCGCCGAAGACGTTGATCGCCAACGTCACCACAACGGTCAACACCGCCAGTACCGCGACCGCGATCAGCCAGCGTGCCACCGAGCTCCTGGTGCGGTCGGGCTCGGCGTAGCGGACCGGCCGCGGTATCTGCTGGGTCTCGTCACCGCGGTGGGCCGGTCCGGCCGACATCATCGACGAACGCTCGTCGTCGGTCAGCACCTTCGGCGCCTCCGGCGCCTCGCCGCCGTGCACCCGCACCAGGTCGGCGCGCATCTCAGCGGCGGTCTGGTAGCGGTTGTCCGGGTTCTTCGCGAGTGCCTTGAGCACCACGGCATCGAGTTCGGGACCGATGCCGGGATGGCGCCGTGACGGCGGCACCGGGTCTTCCCGGACGTGTTGGTAGGCCACTGCCACCGGCGAATCACCGACGAAAGGCGGCTCCCCCGTGAGGATTTCGTACAGCACGCACCCGAGCGAGTAGACATCGGAGCGGGCGTCCACCGATTCGCCGCGGGCCTGCTCCGGAGACAGATACTGGGCGGTGCCGATGACCGCCGCCGTCTGCGTGACGCGGTGCTGGGCATCAGCCAGGGCGCGGGCGATACCGAAGTCCATCACCTTGACCGCGCCGGCCTTGCTGATCATGATGTTCGCCGGTTTGACGTCGCGATGGATGATGCCGTGGTTGTGGCTGAAGTTCAGGGCCTGGCACGCGTCGGCGATCACCTCGATGGCCCGCTTGGGCGGCATCGGGCCGTCGTTGTGCACGATGTCGCGCAGCGTCACACCGTCGACGTACTCCATGACGATGTACGGCAGCGGGCCGGTGGCGGTCTCGGCCTCGCCGGTGTCGTACACCGCGACGATGGCCGGGTGGTTCAGCGCGGCGGCGTTCTGGGCCTCACGGCGGAACCGCAGATAGAAGCTCGGGTCCCTGGCCAGATCGGCACGCAGCACTTTGACCGCGACGTCCCGGTGCAGCCGGGTGTCGCGGGCCAGGTGGACCTCCGACATGCCGCCGAATCCGAGGATCTCGCCGAGTTCGTAGCGGTCGGACAGGTGCTGGGGGGTGGTCATCGTCGTTTCTCGTCTGGCAGCGGCAAGGGGCTGGTCTGAAGATCGGCGGTCAGCGTCAGGTGCAGAGCCGGGTAACGCACTGGGCCCGCATACCCTCCAGGATCCCCGGTCACCGACTGATCCGTCCAATTCGACGGTGCCGCCGGCGGCGACTCCGACCCCGGTGTGACGGTGTCGGTCACGGTCGGCGGTGTCTGGTTCTGGTTGAGGTTGTTGTCGCGGGCGTTGATGACGATCAAAACCGCGATGACGATGGCGAGTGCGCCGAGCACACCGGCGGCCCACAGCAGGGCACGTTGACCCGACGAGAACGTCCGGCGCGGCGGCGGCGGCCGGTGGCTGCCGGTGGATGGGCGGGGTCGCGGCGCGGGGGGTGCCGCGGCGGCGCGCGACTGAGAGCCCGACGGAATGGCGGCCGGGGCGGCCCGGCCGATGGTCGGAGCGGCGTTGGGTCGGGGTGGGCGGCGCCCCGATCGCACCGCGGCCACGGCGTCGGCGAAGGGCCCACCGCTGCGATACCGCACCCCCGGGTTCTTGGCCAGCGTGATCTCGATGAGTTCACGCACATTGGGTGGCAGGTCGGCGGGCAGCGGGGCCGGGGTCTCCTTGATGTGCTTCATCGCCACCGTCAACGCACCGTCGCCGGTGAACGGCCGCTTGCCGGAAACCGCTTCGTAGCCAACGACTCCCAGCGAGTAGACGTCGCTGGCGGCGGTGGCGTCGTGACCGAGAGCCTGCTCGGGGGCGATGTATTGGGCGGTGCCCATTACCATGCCGGTCTGGGTCACCGGTGCGGCGTCCACCGCTTTGGCGATACCGAAGTCGGTGAGTTTCACCTGCCCGGTGGGCGTGATGAGGATGTTGCCGGGTTTGACGTCGCGATGCACAAGGCCCGCCGAGTGGGCGACCTGCAGTGCGCGGCCGGTCTGTTCGAGCATGTCGAGCGCATGCCGCAGCGACAGCCGCCCGGTGCGCTTGATGACGGAGTTCAGGGGTTCGCCGTTGACGAGTTCCATCACCAGGTAGGCGGTCCGGCCCTCGCCGTCGATCTCGGTCTCGCCGTAATCGTGAACACTGGCGATGCCGGGATGGTTGAGCATCGCGACGGTGCGCGCTTCGGCGCGGAAACGTTCGACGAATTCGGGGTCGGAGGAATACTCGGCCTTGAGGACCTTGACTGCGACACGCCGGCCCAGCCGGCTGTCCACGGCCTCCCACACCTGACCCATGCCACCGGTGGCGATGAGGCGCTGGAGCCGATACCGGCCAGACAGCGTGACACCTACACGCGGACTCATGATCCTCCCTGAAGTGCCGCGGCGATCACGGCACGGCCGATGGGCGCCGCAACTGCGCCGCCGGTCGCAGACAGCCGATCGCCACCGTTCTCCACCAGCACCGCGACCGCGACCTTGGGGTCCTTTGCGGGCGCGAATGCGATGTACCAGGCGTGCGGAGGCGTGTTCTTCGGGTCATTCCCGTGTTCGGCGGTACCCGTTTTCGACGCGATCTGCACGCCGGGAATTGCCCCTTTCTGCTGGGTGTACTGTTCGGCGCCGACCATCAGATCCGTCAGCTTACTTGCGACCTGCGCCGACAGTGCCTGCCGCTGCTCTGTGGGGACGGTGCTGGCGATGTTCGCCAAGTCCGGACCCTTGAGGCTGTCGACGAGGTAGGGCCGCATGGTGACGCCCTTGTTGGCGACGGTGGCGGCCACCATCGCGTTCTGCAGCGGTGTCATTGCGACGTCCTTCTGCCCGATGCTCGACATCGCCAGGGCGGCCGCGTCACTGATGGGCCCGACCGTCGATTCGGAGACCTGCAGGGGGATCGGGTCGGCCGGGGTGTCCAGCCCGAACGACTGGGCGGCGCTACGCAGCTTGTCGGCGCCCACCTTGAGGCCGACCTGGACGAACGCGGTGTTGCAGGAGCGCGCAAAGGCCTCCTGCAGCGACGCCGTCTGGCCCGATCCGCACGGCGCGCCGCCGTAGTTGGACAGCGTGGCGGTGCTGTCAGGCAGCGGAATCGACGGCAACGCGGTGAACTGGTCTTCCTCGGTGACACCGGCCTGCAGTGCGGCGGCGGTGGTGATGACCTTGAACGTCGAGCCCGGTGGGTACCGCTCGGTGATGGCCCGGTTGGTCAGCGGCGAGTCCGGGTTGTCGCGCAGGTCCTGCCAGGCCGCGGCCTGCTCGTCGGCGTCATGGGACGCGAGCCGGTTGGGGTCGTAGGTCGGTGACGACACCATCGCCAGGATCTTCCCGGTCGACGGTTCGAGCGCGACCACGGCGCCCTTGCACGGGGCGGCGCCGCAACCCTGCTGCATCGAGTCCCAGGCGGCCTGCTGCACCCGGGGCACGATCGTCGTGTCGACACTGCCGCCCCGCGGGTCGCGTCCGGTGAAGAAGTCGGCGAGGCGCCGGCCGAACAGCCGTTCGTCGGAACCGTTGAGCACGGTGTCCTCGGCACGCTCGAGGCCGCTGCTGGAGTAGCTCAGCGAGTAGAAACCCGTAACGGGTGCGTACACATAGGGATTCGGGTATACGCGCAGGAATCGGTAGCGACCGTCGGTTGACACCGAGTAGGCCATCAGCTGCCCGCCGGCCGAGATCTGCCCGCGCTGCCGTGAGTACTCGTCGAGCAGCACCCGCTGGTTGCGCGGGTCGGCGCGCAGCCCGTCGGCGGTGAACACCTGCGTGAAGGTGGCGTTCAGCAACAGCAGCACGACCAGGGTCATCAGGGTCATCGAGATACGGCGCAGGGAGGTGTTCATACTTTCTGGATCACCTCAGTGCCCGCCTGCGCGATCGGCGACTGCGTGGAGCCCGTCGGGCCGGACCCGATCGGTCGCCTGGCCGCGTGGGAGATGCGGACCAGGAGCGCCAACAACAGGTAGTTGGCCACCAGGGACGAACCGCCGTACGACATCCACGGCGTGGTCAGCCCGGTCAGCGGGATCAGATTCGTCACGCCGCCGACGACGATGAACAGCTGCAGGCCCAGGGTGGACGCCAGCCCGGCGGCCAGCAGCTTGCCGAAGCTGTCCCGGACGGCGATGGCGGTGCGCAGGCCGCGGATGATCACGATGGTGTACAGCATCAGGACGCCGGCCAGGCCCACCAGGCCGAGTTCCTCACCGACGGCGGCGATGATGAAATCCGTCGAGGCCGCCGGGACGGTGCCGGGCTGACCGTTACCCAGTCCGGTGCCGAAGACGCCGCCGGTCGCGAAACTGAACAGCGACTGCACCATCTGGTACCCGGCGCCTTCGGGATCGGCGAACGGATCCAGCCAGTTCTGCACCCGAACCCGGACGTGGCCGAAAAGGTAGTACGCCACCACGCTTCCGGCGGCAAACAGGCCGAGGCCGATGACCACCCAGGCGAACCGCTCGGTCGCGATGTAGACCATCACCAGGAACGACGCGTACAGCAGCAGCGACGTGCCGAGATCCTTCTCGAAGATCATCACGCCGACAGAAAGCACCCAGGCCGCCAGCAGGGGGGCCAGATCGCGGGGCCGCGGCAGGTCCATCCCGAGCACGTGCTTACCCGCACTGGTGAACAGATTGCGCTTGGCCACCAGCACGGCGGCGAAGAACACCAGCAGCAGGATCTTGGAGAACTCGGCGGGCTGAATCGAGAAGCCGGGGAAGCGGATCCAGATCTTGGCGCCGTTCTGCTCGGAGAACCGGCCGGGCAGCAGCGCGGGTATCGCGAGCAGCACTATGCCCACCAGACCGCACACGTACCCGTAGCGGGCCAGCTGCCGGTGATCCTTCAGCAGGAACACCACCAGCGAGAAGCCAAGCACGCCAACCAGAGTCCACAACATCTGCTGGGTGGCACTGGGTCCCGCGCTGGCACCGGGAGCACCCTCGGCGAGGTCGAGCCGGTGGATCATCACCAGCCCGAGTCCGTTGAGCAGCGCGACCACCGGAAGCAGAATAGGATCGGCGTAGGGCGCATATCGACGGATCACCAGGTGCGCGCCGACGAACAGCGCCAGGAAGGCCGCGGTGTATGTGGCCAGGTCCAGGGTCAGGCCGTGCTCCTGATTGGCCTCGACGATCAGCAGGGCAACCCCGGTGATCAACGTCGCAAAGCACAGCAGCAGGAGTTCGGCGTTGCGCCGGTTGGGCAGTGCCGGCATCACCGCCACCGGAGACTGTGGAGCGGTACTCATGCGCTCGTCCCTCGCGCACTCGTTACTCGCGCACTCGTTACTCGCTGGGCCCTCATGCGCGACCCGCTTCCGCGGTCGCTGTCACGCTCGCTCCCACACTCGCTTCTGCTCGATGGGTCATGCGGCCACCCGGCAATCAGTCCCCGGCTTCTGGGGTGCCGGGGGCAGAGTTGTGACCGTGGGGCTCGGGGTGGGCGGGAGCGATCCAGCGCTCGGGCTCGGGCTCGGTGGGAGCGATCCAGGGTTGGGGGTGGGCGGCCCTGACGACGGCGGCGGTGGCACGGTGCCTGAGGTCGGCGATGGCGCCGGAGCGTCGGGTTGGTTCGAATCCGGTGTCGGAACGTCGGTTTCGGTCTCCGACGGAGCCGGTTGGTTCGGCCGGTTCGACGTCTCAGGTGCGCCCGGGCGAGGTGGGTTCGGGGTGGGCGACGGCGACGGCTTGGGTGCCGGGGGAGGCGGCGGCGCGCACAGTGGGAGCACCGAGGTGTTGGCCAGCTGCCGAAGTTGTTCGATGGCTTCGTCGAGCGACCCGCCGGGGAGGCCGGCGGCCACCTGAGCCCGTTCAGAGGGCCGCAGGTCGGCCAGCTTCATCAGCCGGCACCCGGACGGGGTTTGGCCATAGCTGATCTGGGACAACTCGTTTCGGCCGTTGAGGCACCCCAGCAGAAAAGGGTCGGACATCGCGAGGCCGAGAAAAGAGCCCTGGATGCCGCGCATGATGGAGACCGTGCCGTCGGCCTCGGTGACGTAGTAGTTGTTGCGGATGATCTCCCTGCCGACCGCCAGTCCCGCCAGCACCAGCAGTGCCACCACTGCCGCGGCGATCCACACCCGCCGCCGCGACCGGGGTTTGTGTGCGGGCGGTTCGGGTGGCGCCACAGCGCGTTTCGCTTCATTGCGCCGGGGGTTGATCGCCGAGGCCCGCCCCGCGGCGGTGTTGGGTGGGGGAGAGGAGCTGCCGTCGTCACCGGACACCGCGCCCGCCAGGATCGGCTGGGTCTGGCCGTAGTCGTAGTCGACGACGTCGGCAACCACCACTGTGACGTTGTCCGGACCGCCACCCCGCAAGGCGAGTTCGATGAGCCGGTCCGCACTTTCGGTGACGTCCTCGATCTGCAACGCCTCTTGGATGGTCTCCTGGCTGACGGGATCCGACAGGCCATCCGAGCACAACAGGTACCGGTCGCCGTTGCGGGCCTCGCGCATGATCAGCGTGGGTTCGACCTCGTGGCCCGTCAGCGCCCGCATGATCAGTGACCGCTGCGGATGGCTGTGTGCCTCCTCGGCGGTGATGCGACCCTCGTCGACGAGGGTCTGCACAAAGGTGTCGTCCTTGGTGATCTGCGCCAGTTCACCGTCGCGCATCAGATAGCCGCGCGAGTCGCCGATGTGCACCAGACCAAGTCGATTGCCCGCGAACAGGATTGCCGTGAGCGTCGTACCCATGCCCTCGAGTTCGGGCTCGGCTTCGACGTGCGCGGCGATGGCGGCATTACCCTGGTGCACGGCGTCGTCGAGCTTGCTCAGCAGATCGCCGCCCGGCTCGTCGTCGTCGAGATGCGCCAGCGCGGCGATTACCAACTGCGAGGCGACTTCACCGGCTGCATGGCCACCCATACCGTCGGCCAGTGCCAGCAGCCGAGCACCGGCATACACCGAGTCTTCGTTGTTGGCGCGCACCAAACCGCGGTCGCTGCGCGCCGCATAGCGCAGAACGAGCGTCACGGGCGCAACTCGATCGCCGTCTTACCGATTCTCACCGGCGTGCCTATCGGAACGCGTACCGCCGTCGTCACCTTCGCCCTGTCAAGGTATGTGCCGTTGGTCGATCCTAGATCCTCCACATACCAATCGGCGCCCCGCTGGGACAACCGCGCGTGGCGGGTGGAGGCGTAGTCGTCGGTGAGTACCAGCGTCGAATCGTCGGCACGCCCGATCAGCACCGGCTGGGATCCGAGGGTGATCCGGGTACCCGCCAGGGAACCGTCGGTCACCACGAGGTACCGCGGGGTGGTGCGGCGCTGTTTGGCGGGCAGCAGCGTACCGCGCAGAGCCAGCCCGCGACGTACCATCACGGCCCCGGTGGGGGCGTAGATGTCCGTGCGCAGGATGCGCAGCACCGACCAGATGAAAACCCACAACAGCAGTAGGAACCCGGCGCGCGTCAGCTGCAGAACTAGTCCCTGCATCTGGCGTCCTTCCCGTCCTCGCGCGGCAACGTCACGATACTTGGACGGTCACCGACGCGAGGGCGAAGCACGCGTGCGTCGCCCGTCTTTACGTGACCGTGTCCCGGAGCTCAGTGGACGCGGACGACGATCTCCGAGTGGCCAAGACGGATGACGTCCCCGTCAGCGAGCTGCCACTCCTGCACCGGCGCGTTGTTGACGGTGGTGCCGTTGGTGGAGTTCAGGTCCGACAACAGTGCGACCTGTCCGTCCCAACGAATCTCGAGATGCCGTCGCGACACACCGGTGTCGGGGAGCCGGAACTGGGCGTCCTGACCGCGACCGACCACGTTGGCGCCTTCGCGCAGTTGATAGGTGCGGCCGCTGCCGTCGTCGAGTTGCAGTGTGACAGTTGCGGCGCCGGCGGTGGGGGCGCCACTGCGGTAGTCGCCGCCCTGGCCGTAACCGCCGTAACCGCCACCCGGGGCACCGGGCTGCGGCTGGCCGTAGTCATAGTCACCGCGGCCGGGTTCGCCGTAGCCGCCACCTTCGTAACCGCGGCCGTAATCGGGCTGACCGTAGTCCTGGCGCCCGTAGTTGGGCTGCTGCTGGTAGCCCTGGTCGTAACCCTGGTCGGGGTAGCCGCCGCGGGGGTCCTGGCGGCCGTAGTCAGGCGCCTGCGGGCGACCGCCCTCGGGCCCGCGGCCGTAGTCGTAGTCGCCGCGCGGTTGTTCGCCGTAGTCACCGCGCTGCGGTTCGCCGTAGCCGCCCTGCTGGCCGCCGTAACCGCCGCCGGGGCCCTGCCGGTAACCCTGGTCGTAGCCGCCGGAGGGTTGGCCGTAGCCGGCCGGCGGGCGCTGCTGCTCGTAGGTCTGGCCGTACCCGCCCTGATCGGGGTAACCGCCGCCCTGGCGCGGCTGGTAGTTCTGGTCGCCGCCCTGGGGTGGGTAGCCGCCCTGTTGTTCGGAGCCGGGCGTGTAGCCGCCGCGCTGGTCCTGGCCCGCGCGCTGGTCCTGACCGCCGCGCTGCTGCTCATCCTGGGGCCTGCCGTAGCGGTCGTCGTAGTACTCGTCTCCGGGCCGACCCTGACCCTGGCCGCGGTAGCTCGGATTGTCACTCATCGGTACTCCTGGTTCTGCGGTCGACGCACGCTCTGATTGTGGCGCGACGGGTTCGTCGCTGCTCGGCTTGGGGTCTTCGGTGTCAGGGCTGGCGTCAGGATTGACGACACCGCGTGCCCTGACCTGGCCAGTGTGCAGATGTGGTGATTGTGCGAATCTGACAACCACATCACCATACGTTTGCCACCCCTGCTCGCCGATGTATCCCCCGAGATGTTTGGCAAAAGTATCCGACGTGAGATCACGGTCGGCGCGCACCTTCTCGAAGTCCTCGGTGCTCAAGGTGATGACGTACTCATTCGGGGTGAGCAGACGCCCACCCTGCAGGGACCGGACTCCGTCGGCCGCTTCCCGGCGTAACAGCCTCTCGACCTCCTCAGGGACGATGGAGCCCCCGAAAACCCGGGCGAAGGCGTCGCCGACGGTGGACTCGAGCTTGCGATCGAATCGCTGCACCAGTCCCATTGTCACCGCCTGCCTCATCCGTGGTCGACCCGATCGGGACAGCGACGGTGTACGCCGCGTGTCGCGCCGCTGTCATATTTCCTGTCCATGGTATCGGTCCTGGATAGCCGCTCGGCACCATAAGAACTCTGAGAATCAAATCGCAGCAGGTCAGCGCGTCGACGGCGGACTGCTGTGCCGCGCGGGGCCCGCCTCGGGCCACTCTTGCGGCCGGTTTGGGTAAATGCCTGGGCGGTTGATAAGCTGCCCCGGTCGTTTTGGGCGAGTGGCGGAATGGCAGACGCGCTGGCTTCAGGTGCCAGTGTCCTTCGGGACGTGGGGGTTCAAGTCCCCCTTCGCCCACAGATCGGAAAACCCCGGCCGAGTGCCGGGGTTTTCTGTTTCTCTGCGTCGAGTGAGGACTCGTGCAGAAGAAGTGCGAGTGACCCTCTGCACCATTCCTCACTGACGGGTCTACCTAGGGTCAGGCCCGCCCGGTGGGCAGGATGTCGCGGTGGTGGCACACCTGGTTACCGCCGGCGCGCTTGGCTTGGTACATCGCGACATCCGCCA
The DNA here is from genome assembly GCA_945957405.1 of uncultured Mycolicibacterium sp. GTDB lineage: Bacteria > Actinomycetota > Actinomycetes > Mycobacteriales > Mycobacteriaceae > Mycobacterium. The sequence continues at coordinate 14,367 of CAMFLL010000032.1, forward strand.
CATTGATGAGGTCGTCGATGAGCTGACGCACAGGTGCGACGGACCGTCCACCGAGCAGGGCGCTCGCCGTGCCGATGCTCGCGGTGATCCGGGCCGTCGGTATCTCCGCGATGGCATTCAGCAGGCGTTCGGAACTGTGCCGTGGCTCGGGCCTGGTGCCGACGTCGGCGATCACGAACTCTTCGCCGCCCGAACGGCCGATCACCGCCGTGCGGTGCGAGTGTTTCTGCAGGGCGATGCCGACACTCCGCAGTGCCTCATCGCCGGCCGCATGGCCCAGGGTGTCGTTGAGCAGCTTGAAGTTGTCGAGGTCGATCACTGTGACCACCAGATATCGCTCTGCGCTCTGGCGTCCCATGATGAGCTCATACACGGAGTGGTGGAACGAGCGGCGATTGTGCAGGCCGGTGAGCGGATCACGGTCGGACCGCCGCAGGTCGGTGCGCAGGGCCTGCACCATGGAATGAATGCCGAACGGAACCCCGACATTGAGGCTGGCCACGATGACCACGGCGGCACCGGTCAAGGCGACATCACCGGTGAAAGACACGAGATTGATGGCCAGGATCACCACGCAACCCGTGGCCACGATCAGGTTGATCAGCACTTCATCAAGGGTGTGGAAGTAGGCGACGAACCCACCCACCACGGCGAACATCGTGCACCCCATCAACCCCGAATACGGGTTGGACAACGACAGGCAGGTCGCGGCGATCGCGAGGGTCGAAGCCAGGGCGAAGGCTATCGATTGTCCGCGGGTGGGCCAGTGCAGCAGCCAGACCAGGGCGCCGAACGTCGCCACCAGAGACGCGCCGACAGAGATCGCAACGGTTAGCGGGTTGTCGGGGCCAACCGGGCTGGCAAGCAGAACCAGGGGCAGCAACGCAGCTCCGGTCGCGTAGAAAAAGGCAGCCAAACGCCAAACAATTTGCAGCCCACGGCCATTCAGATACGCGCTGAACCAGTCGAACTGGTCACGCTTGTTCTGCGTGGGTACAGCTGCGTGCAATGGCCTGCTTTTCTGACGTTGCTGGAGTCGGTCTAGCAAATTTTCAAGTGAGCCAATAGTAGGCGATCACAGGTCATGACCTACCAGAGTGTGCAGATCGACGCGTCGACTACGTCACATCGGGCCGCCGGACGGTTATCGCGGCCACGGCATCGGGTAGGCGAAAGGCAGGTGCAACACCGCGCCGAAGTAACCGAACTTCGTACATCGACGCCAAAGGGGCATAGCACTGATGACGACGACAACCACGCGCTACACCACAGCAATGCTCACGCAGTTGCGCACGCTGCTTGACCTGACGCACACCGAGATCCAGGTCGCCGAGACCCGGGTGGCCCAGGCCCGCACCGAGGCCGTCCGCAAGGAGCTGACCGAGAACGCCGCCAACGCCCGCGACCGTGCGGTCGCGATCGCCGAGGCCATCAAGGGCCTCGGCGGCCTACCCGATGTGATCGGCCCGATCATCGGCCGCGCCGTGGCCACCGTGAAGGCGCTCGCCGAGCACGCCGAACCGTTCGCCGAGGCGCTGCTCGGTGACCTCAACCTGGAGAACAAGCTCGTCGACCGGGCCCGCTACCTCAAGGCCCTTGCCGTCAGCGCCAAGGAGCCCGAGGTCGAGGAGCTCGCCGAACGCCTCATCACCGCGCACACTGCCACCGTTGCCTGGCTGACCACGGTGCTGGCCGAGGACGCCCTCGGCGGGCCCGCTGCGCTGCGGCGCAGCCCGACGCAGATCGCCGCGGGCACCGCGGTCAAGCTGGCCAGCCTGCCGGGCGTCCTCGCCGCCCACGGGATCGACCACGTGGTCGGCTTGGTCCGCAACGCCCGGCCGGCCTTCGACGAACTCGTCGACCGTGGCCAGCGCGTCGGTGATGTCACCGCCAAAGCCGTGACGGGTGCCCGGGACGCGGCCCTGTCGACCGCCGAGAGCATCACCCGCGACCAGGGCGCCGACGACGCGGCCGATGCGCTGCACACGCTGCGCAGCGCCGCCGGCGTGGTCGACGCATCGGAGCTGCCGATCGGCGACTACGACGAGCTGGTGGTCAACGATGCGGTGGCCGCCGTGAAGGATCTCGACGACCCGGCCGACATCCGCGTCGTGATCGCCTATGAAGAGGCGCACAAGGATCGCCAACGGGTGGTCTCGGCCGCCCAGACCCGGCTGGCCGGTATCGCCAAGGATGTCGTCGGTGTCAACTGACACCGACGCCGGCACTGCTCAACCCCCGCTCGTGCGGGGGTTGAGTGCGTTCAGGCCTTGATCTTCGCCAGGCTGTCGGTGACGTAGCGCGCGGCCTGCTGGTTCACCACCGCCTCGTCGCGGCCGCACACCATGGCGTCGACGGTGACGTTCGCGCGCGCGTCGATCGCCCGGCCGCAGGCGTAGCCGCGGCCACCTTCGCGACGGACCAGCAGCACGTCGACACCGTCGGCCTTACCGGGCCCGAATCCCATCCACACCGAGGTGTAACCGCCGAACGTCACCGTCACCGATTTCTCGATGCAGGTCTTCCACTGCGCGACCGTGCTTCCGACGAACGCACGCGCGTAGGCCGCGCTGGGGTACACCGCGGCCGTCTCGGCGACATTGTTCTCATGCTGATCTTCCGCGGTCACCCCGGCGGCAGCCAGAAAACCGGAGGTCCGGTAGGTCAGCTGGAGTCCGGGCCGGATGATCGCCGCGCACGTCTCATCGGACAGCGTGCCCGGTGGCAGGGTGCTCACCGGCGGGTTCTCGACGCGGGTCAGATCCGGCGACCCGATCACCGCACCGATATCCGACAGCGGCAGCAGCAGTGATTCCAGATCCGTGTCCTTGACGGTGGCGCTCGGCTCGGCCGGCTCCTGCGACTGGTACACGGCGGTGCCGTCGACCGTGCCGCAGCCCGCCACCGACACCAGTGCCGCGCCAACCAGAAGAAGCCTGAAACCGGCCATCACGCACCAACTTTCGCGGCAATCTGGTCGGTGAGCTTCGCGGCCTGAGCCACCATGTCCGCGGTGTTGCACACATTGACGTCGACGACGATGTTGTTGCGGACGGCCATCGCGTGCCCGCAGCCGTAGTCCATCCGCTGCACCACATGGCTGATGGTGTAGACACCGCCGGCCTGCTCGGCGAACTCACCGAAGACATCCGGCCACTGCACGCCCGCGGCGGTGGTGGTGACCGTCCTGCCTGCGCACTGCTCCCAGCTTGCGCGTTGGCCGTCGAAGAAGCGGGTCGCGAGCCGGGCGAGCGGGAAGCTCACCACACCGATGATCGTCTCGGGGGCGTCGGCCGCGGGTTGCCCGGGTTGCGCGGGCGCCTTCGCGCTCTGCAGCGCCAGCGCCTGCCACCCGCTGCCGCGATACGCCGCCCGCTGAGCCGTGGCCCACGGTCCGGCGCAGCTCTTGTCGTCGATCAGGTCGGAATCGATCCCCATCCCCTTGTTGATCTCGTCGACCGTCATCGGAACGCCGAAAAAGCCGCTGAGGTCGGCGGCCGTGGGCAACAGGTTTTGCAGGTTGGCCATGGGAAACAGCGCGGGTTCGGCCGCACGGACGGGTGTTCCCCCTTCGCCCCCGCGGGTGGCGGCCACCGCCGTCGCAGCGGCGGCGACCAGCACGACGACGCCCGCGAGCGCGAGCAGGACCCGCCCGCGCCGACGCCGGGGCGGTGGTGCGGGTGCCGGCTGCGGCGCCGTGTCGGGCGCGGGTCGCGCCGGGCCGGTGGGGATGGTCCGCGACTGCCACCGAACCGTGGGGGAGTGCCCGTGCAGCGCGGCTTCGGCCGCCGCACCCAGCTCACCGGCGGAGCCGAAGCGCTGCGCCGGATCCTTGGCCAGGGCGACGGCGAGCACCTCGTCGAGCGCTTTGGGCAGGTCGGATTCCAGATCGGTCACCCGGGGCGACGGCTGATGCAGATGAGCCAGCATGACTGCGGCCACCCCGCTCTCCCGCCAGAAGGGCGCCTTACCGGTCAGCATGCGAAACAGCGAGCAACCCAGCGAATAGATGTCGGCGCGGTAATCGACGGCGCCGCCGGTGAGCACCTCTGGAGCGGCGTAGGCCACGGTCGACATCACCGCACCGGTACCGGTCAACCCCACCTCGTCGAGGGCGCGCGCAATCCCGAAGTCGGCCAACAGAACCTGCTCGTCGTCACCGCTGTCGGACAACAGGAAGTTGGCGGGTTTGATATCGCGGTGCACCACGTGCCGGCCGTGCGCGTAGTCCAGCGCACGCGCGACATCCGCGGTGACATGGACGGCACGTCGCGGAGTCATCCGACCCGTGCGCAGCGCGGCGTCGGCGTCCGTCCCGGCGACATACTGCATGGCGATCCACAGCTGGCCGTCGACGGCCTCGCCGCGGCGGTACACCGACACGATGTTGGGGTGCGTCAGGCGTGCGGCGACGTCGGCTTCCCGGATGAAGCGGGCGCGGAACTCGGGATCGCGCGACAACTCCGCGGAGAGCACCTTGATCGCGTCGTAGCGGGGCAGGTCGGGGTTGCGGGCTAGGTAGACGGCGCCCATGCCGCCTTCTCCGAGTTTGCGCTCCAAGCGGTAGCCGGCCAGCACCGATCCGGTGGAGAGAGTGCCGTCGGTCACGGTCACCGACACTACCGCGCGCCTTCGCTACGACGCCGGCGGTCAGCTCACCGGGACGCGGCCGGACAGCACCGCGGCCACCGTTCGGCCCGGATCCTGCACCGTCGGCGAGCAGGCGACGACGTCCACGACGACGTTGTTGCTCGAGGCGAGGGACCGCTGGCAGCGCAGGGCGGGCAACGAATCGCGGGTCTGATCGAGGGTGCGGGTGGTGCCCGACGAGCCGCGCGGGTCGGCGAACGTCACACGCTGTGCGGCAGTGCCGGGTGCGGTGACGGTGACGGTGCGGTTCGCGCACCGACCCCACTGCGCCATCTGCGTTGCCACCGCGTTCTCGGCGCCGGCGGAGTCCGGGTAGGCGATGACGGCCTGCGTGACCGTGGTCTGCTGCGCCGGAGGACCGCCGCTGCCCAGGGTCTGCACCAGTACACCGGTGCTCCCGGAGTCGCCGTACACCGTGGCCTGCGCCGGTGCCCAGGCGGCGGCGCATTCCGGTGCATCGAGCTCGGCGGCGTTGTCCGCCAGGGTATTTGACGAGTACAGCAGCCCGAGATCCTGTACTGCCAATGATGTCATCCCGAGCGACACCGGCGCCGGGAGCAGCGTGGCCAGATCGGTCGCCGGGAGCGGTCGCTGCGTCATCGCCGCCGTCGGTGGGGCCGCCGCCGACGGCGCACTCGCCGGCGGCGGTGCCGCGGTGTCGTCGGAGCCGCCGATCACCGTCAGGGCGGCGACGCCTGCCACCACCGCGAGCAGCGCCGCACCCACCAGTGCCCACCGCAGCCGTCGCCGCGGCGCGGGTGGCGGTTCCGCGGGCGCCGATTGCGCAGGCCAACTCGGCTGATGCGGGCCGCCGTCGCTGGGGTGCGGGGTCCCTACCGCCGCGGCAGGCAACACCGCGCGCGCCGCCGACGGTGCCGCCTCGAACAACGCATTCTGCGCGGCCTCGGCGAGATCACCCGCGGTGCGGAACCGGTGCGCCGGTTCCTTGGCCATGGCGGTCGCGATCACCCAGTCCAGCCCGGAAGGGAGGTCGGGGCGGCGGTCGGTCACCCGCGGCGGTGGTTGGTGAAGGTGGGCGAGCACCACCGCTGCCGGCCCGTTGTTGGGGAACGGGGTGGCCCCGGTGAGCAGCCGAAAAAGGCTGCAGCCCAACGAATACACGTCGGCACGCGCGTCGAACGCCAACCCCGAGAGCATTTCCGGCGCGGCGTAGGCCATGGTGGCCAGCACCGAACCGGTGGTGGTCAATCCGATGTCGTCGAGGCCGCGCGCGATACCGAAGTCACCGAGCAGCACCCGCTCGCTGGGCCCGCCCGGACCGGAGAGCAGGAAGTTGGCCGGTTTGACGTCGCGGTGCACGACGTTTCGCAGGTGGGCGTAGTCGAGCGCCTTGGCGACCTCGGCGACGATGTGGACGGCGCGCTGGGCCGTCATGGTGCCCGCGCGGAGTGCGGCGTCGGCGTCGGTGCCGTCGACGTACTGCATGGCAATCCACAACTCGCCCTCGGCGGTCTCCCCGCGCTGATGGATGGCCACGATGTTGGGGTGGGTCAGCGCCGCGGCGACGTCGGCTTCCCGCAGGAAGCGGGCCCGGAACTCCGGGTTGCTGCCGTACGCCGACGACAGCACCTTCAATGCGTCGTGCCGGGGCAGGTCGGGGCTCTGCGCCAGATAGACCGATCCCATACCGCCCGATCCGACGACCCGCTCGATGCGGTACCCGGCGAGCGTATCGCCCGCTTTCGCCACGTCAGCGCACCGCCTGCTCGCCCATCAGAGCAAGACTACGGGCGGCCGTGACGGCGACCGGGGGCGCTGTTGACTATGTTTGCTCCTGTGATGCTCGTCCGCCGACCCCTGGGTTGGTAGCCCATGCTGCCACCCGGTTCGGTTGTCGCGGGCTATCGCATCGAGCGCGTGCTCGGCACCGGCGGCATGGGCGTGGTGTACCTGGTGGCCAACCCGGAGCTGCCCCGCCGCGATGCATTGAAGGTGCTGTCCGCCGAGTTGTCGCGTGACCCCGATTTCCGGGCCCGCTTCACCCGCGAGGCCGACGTCGCGTCGGTGCTCGACCATCCCAACATCACGGCCATCTACCGGCGGGGCACCACCGAGGACGGTCAGCTGTGGATCGCCATGCAGTTCGTCGACGGTATCGACGCCGATGGCGCCCTGCGCAGCGGCCAGATGTCACCGGCGCGTGCGGTGCACATCATCACCGAAGTCGCCAAGGCGCTCGACTACGCCCACGAGCACCATGTGGTGCACCGTGACGTCAAACCGGCCAACTTCCTGCTCTCCGGTCCGCCCGGACCTCGTGAACGAGTCCTGTTGGGGGACTTCGGTATTGCTCGGGCGCTCGACGAAGTGAGCATCACGGTCACCGGCTCGGTGACCGCCACCCTGGCGTATGCGGCGCCCGAGGTGCTCTCCGGGGCTCCGGTCGACGGCCGGGCCGACATCTACTCACTGGGGTGTGCGCTGTTCCGGTTGCTGAGCGGGACGGCGCCCTACCACGACGCACCCGGCGCGGCGGCCGTGATGTCGGCCCACATGCACAAGGCGCCGCCGCGGATCACCGACGTGGCACCGGACCTGCCGCCCGCCATGGACGGTGTGATCGCCACCGCCATGGCCAAGGATCCCCAGCTCCGGTACCGGACGGCGAGCGCGCTGGCCCAGGCCGCTGCCGAAGCGCTCGACGATCGCACCATCCCGGCTCCGCGGCCACCGATTCCACCGGCCGCCGTCTATCAGCCGCTGCCGTCGGCGCCGTGGACATCACCGCCCTACCCGCAGTACGCAGCGCCGCCGCCACCCGCACGGGCGTGGCGGCTCCCGGCGGCCGTGGTTGGCGTGGCGGTGCTGATCGCCGCGATCGTGGTCGGCGCAGTTCTGCTGACCCGGCGCGACGACGGCACAGCGCGACCGGTGAGCACCGGCGCGAACACGTCGACGGCGTCGTCGACACCGACCACCACGACGTCGGCCCCACCGACGACGTCCACGACACCAGCGGGCCCGCCGGCACCACCCGTACCGGCGTCGGCCCTGGCGGGTCTGCTCCTGGGGACCGACGAACTCGCCGCCATCGCGGGAGCCGCCGGACTGACGGTGACGCAGTCCGCCGCGGTGCTCTCCGACGACGCACCCGTCGTCGACCTCAAGGAATGCGTCGGGGCGTGGGTGCCCGCCCAGCGCGCGGCCTACGGCGACTCCGGGTGGAGTGCGGCACAACAACAATTGCTGCGCAGCTCCAATGACGGGCCGCCGACCCACACGGTGACACAGATGGTGGTGTCCTATCCCACTGCCGCCGACGCCCAGCATTCGGTCGACCAACAGTCGGCGCAGTGGTCCGCGTGCGCGGGACGCGTCATCACCGGCACCATGGCCGAACCGGCGGCCAGCGTGCGCTACACCATGGGTAAGCCGGCCACGGTGGACGGCGTCGTCTACATGCGCGAGGCGCGCGAGGGCGGTAACGGCTGGGGGTGTGAACGCGCCATCGGCGCACGCAACAACGTCGTGATCGATCTGATGGTGTGCCGGTATGACCCCGCCAACCAGGCCGTGGAGGCCGTCAAGGCGATCGCCGCCAAGGTGCCGCAGTGAGCCTGCCGGCCGGGATGGTCATCGCCGGATACCGCATCGAACGCGAACTCGGCGCAGGCGGGATGGGGGCGGTGTACCTCGCGGCCAACCCGACGCTGCCGCGCCAGGACGCGCTGAAGGTGTTGTCCGCGGAACTGTCCAAGGATCCGGACTTCCGGGCCCGGTTCCTGCGGGAGGCCGACGTCGCCGCCGCGCTCGACCACCCCAATATCGTCGCCGTCTACAACCGGGGGCAGACCGATACCGGCGGACTGTGGATCGCGATGCAGTACGTCGACGGCACCGACGCCGATGCCGCGCTGCGGGCGGGGACCATGTCACCCGACCGGGCGGTGCACATCATCGGGGAGGTGGCCAAGGCCCTCGACCACGCGCACATCCACAACGTGGTACACCGCGATGTCAAGCCCGCGAACTTCCTGCTGTCCGGCCGCCCGGGCCCGGGCGAACGGGTTCTGTTGGGCGACTTCGGTATTGCGCGTGCGCTCGATGACGTCGGTCTCACCGTGACCGGATCGGTGATGGCCACGGTGGCCTACGCCGCACCGGAGGTGCTGGCCGGGTTGGCCTTCGACGGCCGTGCCGACATCTACTCGCTGGGTTGCACGCTGTACCGCCTGCTGACCGGCAAGACGCCGTTTCCCGCCACCAACGGCATGGCCGCGGTGATGATGGCCCACCTCAACGCGGCCCCACCACGGGTCACCGATGCGATGCCCGGCCTGCCGCGTGCACTCGATGCGGTGATCGCCACCGCGATGGCCAAGGATCCCGCGGCCCGCTTCCCGTCGGCGTCGGCGCTGGCTCACGCCGCGCATAACGCATTGCACGATCCTTTCGCACCGACGCTGCCCGAACTCGCCCCGGTACCCAGCGGCGATGTGGTGTCCTACCCCGGCACCCCGCCGTGGTGGCAGCAGAGCGGCGCGCGCACCGCGATGGCCCCGCCCGGCGTTCCGGTCGATGCACCGCCCGCACCACCGGCGCGGCGCAGGCGCGGACTCGTCATCGGCGGGGCCGTCGTCGCCGTGGCGGCGGTGGTGGCCGGTACCGCTGTCGCGGTCTGGCCGTCGGGAGACGGATCGGCGACCACCAGCGCGGGCACCACATCTGCGTCCGTGGCGTCGAGTACCGCGCCGCGGGGTGCGCCCGCGACCAATGTTGCGGCACCGGCACTGCGGGCAATCTTGTTGCCCGACACGCAGATTGCCGAGATATCCGGCAGTCCCGGCCTGACGTTGGCCGCCGATGGCGCCGAGCTGCTCGACTACTCCAACGAGGTGAGCGACGCGATGTGCCTGTCGGCGTGGGCACCGGCCCAGCAGCCTGATTACGCCGACTCCAACGTCATCGGTGCGGCCGTCCAAGTGGTTCGCGCTCTCAGTGCACAGCCGTGGCAGGACGGCGTGATCCAGGCCGCGGTGGCATTGTCCTCGCCCTCGGAGATCAGTCTGTTCATGCAGCACCAGCAGCGCCGATGGGCGGCCTGCGCGGGGGCGGGGCCCGTCACCGTCGCGGGCGCCGACGGGCAGGCGCAGAGCTGGACATTCGACCAGCCGGCCAATTCGGCGGGCCTGATCACCATGGCGTCGACGATGGCGGGCGGCCCCACCTGCCAGCGCGGTATCACCGCCAGAGGCAACGTCGTCATCGATATGCGCCAGTGCCGCAGCCAGGGGCAGAACGACGTCGCGGCGCTGGTGCGCGCCGCGGGGGACCGGGTGCCAAAACAGTGACAGGGCATCTCTGGTGCAGTTGCTAGGCTGATTCGGCGTTCGGACGTTTGCTGGGAGGGTCGGGCTGTTGAAGCCAGTGCACAGGTTTGCCGGTTGGGTCCTTGCTGTTGGTGGCTGCGTGCTGATGGTGTCCTGCACAACCTCGGGAACCCCGACCGCGCAGGAGACAGCAGGACCGACCTCGTCGGCTGTTGCCGAAACGTCGCAACCTGCGCCGCCGGCACCGGCCGTGGCCTCCGATGAAGATCAGGTCAAAGAGGCGATCAAGACCTTCCAGGACGCCTACAACACCCAGAACTGGGACGCGTACCTGGAGATGCTGTGCCCGAAGCGGCGCGCGGAGTTCGTCGGCGGCGTCATGGATTCGCTGAAGAAGAACCGCACCGACACCGGTATCACCACCGTCGACGTCGTGTCGGTGAAGATCACCGGTGACGAGGCCGCCGCCGTCATCGACGGCAACAACGAGACCACCGGCACCGGCCGCGCCACCATGAATCTCGAACGTGGTGACGACGGCTGGAAGATCTGCATGAAGTACTGACCGTGCGGACATCCGTACCCGTCATGACGTGCGCGCTGGGGGTGGCGCTGGCGCTCATCGGCGTCACGGGCTGCTCGAGCACCGAGTCCGGGTCGGCGGTCAAAGCCGGCACGACGCCCGCGGCCAGCGTGGCTCCGGGCCAACTCAACACCGGCAGCTATCCGACCACTCCGTCTGCGCCGCTGGGCAATTCCGCCGACGAGCAGGCCGGCCGTCAGGTCGAGGGCCGCCGGATGGCGGGCTTCGTCGTCGGGCCGTGGCAGGTGGACCCGTCGCTGACCCGGGCCGACACCAACGGGGCGACCCTGATGACGGACTACAAGCATCTGGTCGCGGTGCGGTACCCGTCCACGATGTATCGCGTGACGAGCGAGTCGATGATCGTCGGCTTCGCTTCCGAGCGCTGGATCGCCGACCCGAAGGTGCCGACAAAACTGCGCAATGCGGTGCTGCGGTTCCCCGACGACGTCACCGCCGCGACCGTCGCGCAGGGCTGGACCGACGGAGCCCTGAACATGCTGGTGCGGCCCGACGACTCGCAGGACCCGGTGCCGGCCGAGCCGATCACGACCATTCCCATCCCCGGCCACCCCGAGGTGACGGGGGTGCTGTTCACGTTCCGCGACGGCGATCAGACGGTGCGCGAGGTGTCCGTCGCCAGCGGGCATGGTCCCTACGTGCTGGTGCAGACCGCCCGCGCCGCCGACACCCCCGAACACGCCGCCGACCTGATCGGGCGCACGCTGGACCTGCAGATCCCGCTGATCGACAGGTTCCAGCCCACCGATGCCGCGCTGATCAGGACACTGCCGCTGGACCCGACAGGTCTGGTGGCGCGGACCCTGCCGGCCAAAACAGATCCCAGCGCGGTGCGCGACGGCACCTATGACGCCGCCGGCGCGCTGCAGCTGGAACAGGATCCTGTCGGCACCGGTGAACTGTTCGCCGACGCCGGGGTGGATGTCGTGTCCATCCGCCTCGCCACGGTGTTCCAGGCGCGCGACTCCGCCGGTGCAACGCGGCTGGCAACGGGTCTGGTGGCCGCGGCCGAGAAGCAGCCGTCGTCGCAACCCGCGGCGGCGGTGCCTGCACTTCCCGACAGCCGGTGCGTGCTGATGGACGACACGGGCGGGCTGATCCCGCGCTATCACTGCTTTGCGACCGTCGACCGCTACGTCTTCACCGTCGAGTCGCGGCAATCCGATACGGCCGGCCAGCAGGCCGCCGCGCAGTACCGCATCCTCTCGGCGGGATGAGCACTGTCCCCCGATCGGGGGACGCCGTTTTCAACCGCCGGTGGGCCCGGTTGGTCGACATACAACGCTCTTGTGGTGAGGCATTCTTTATTCATCGCCGGAACACACCGGCCGAGAAACACCAAAAGCCCACTCACACAGGAGAACTCACATGAACGTCTTGACTCGCCGCATCGCTGCCGCCGCCGCCCTCGCCGCCGCCCCCGCCCTGATCGCCCTCGGTGCCGCCACCGCCAGCCAGGCCCAGACCTCGGTCACCAACACCGGCCCGTCGGTATCCAGCCACCAGGCCTTCCCGCACCAGGACAACTTCCCCCAGCCCGGCACCGCCATCCATCACCACCACCAGAACCACCGCTGATTCGCTGAACCCCTGCCAGAGCCCGGACGCCCCCCGCGTCCGGGCTCTCGCCATTCCGGCGCGGGGCTGCACCGACGTCGTTATCGTGCGTAGACATGACCGCAAATCTGTCTACTGACCTTGCGCCGACGGGCGCCGACGGCAGGCACCTCTACACCTGTCCGTTGTGTGAAGCGATGTGCGGGTTGGAGATTCAGGTCGCCGACGGACACGTCGCCGGAGTCCGCGGTAACCGCGAGGACACCTGGAGTCGCGGTCACCTCTGCCCCAAGGGCGCATCTTTGGGTGCGCTGCACGAGGATCCCGACCGGATCAGGCGCCCGATGATCAAAGTCGACGGTGAATGGCAGGAGGTCAGTTGGCGGCGGGCATTCGAGCGGTGCACAGAACTGCTGGCGCCGGTCATCGAGAAACACGGGATCGGCGCCGTTACCGCCTACACCGGTAACCCGCTGGCGCACTCCTTCTCGCTGGGCCGCTACACCGGGGTGCTGCTGGGCATGTCCGGTATCCCGATCAGCTATTCACCGGGAACCGTCGACCAGTGGCCGAAAAACCTGTCGTCGCACCTGATGTACGGCGGCTGGTGGTCATTTCCGGTGCCCGATATCGAGCGCACGGACCTGCTGGTCGTGATGGGCGCCAACCCGGCGTCGTCGCAGGGTTCGCTGCTGGCGGCGCCCGACGTGATGGGCATCATCGGCGATATCCGCCGCCGCGGGAAGGTGATCGTCATCGACCCCGTGCGTACCGCGACGGCCGCCAAGGCCGACGAATGGCTGCCGATCACGCCGGGTACCGACGCCGCGCTGCTGCTGGCTGTGGTGCACACCCTGTTCGAAGAGGGTCTGGTGAGGTTGGGTCACCTCACCGACCACCTCGACGGCGTGGACACCGTGCGTGACATCGCGGCGCAGTGGCCCCCGGACCGGGTGGCCGAGGCGACCGGAATCTCCGCCGACCGGATCCGTGTGCTGGCACGCGAGCTCGCCGCCACTGAGCGCGCTGTGGTGTACGGCCGAATCGGGCTGTGCAATCAGGAGTTCGGCAGCCTCGCCAGCTGGCTGGTCGATGTGGTGAACATCCTCAGCGGCCATTTCGATGTGCCCGGCGGCTCGATGTTCCCGCGTGCAGCGGCATGGTCGGTGACCGTCCAGCCGATCCCCGGACTCGAGGACGGCGCGCCTGAATTCGGCCGATTCACGACGCGGGTTCGCGGGGCGCGGGAGGTGCTTGGCCAGGTGCCGGTGTCATGTCTGGCCGAGGAGATCGCGACGCCAGGCGAAGGCCAGCTCAAGGCCCTGATCACCGTCGCGGGCAACCCGGTGCTGTCGACGCCTGCCGGACACCGGCTGGACGAGGTGCTGCCGCAGCTCGACGCGATGATCTCGGTCGATCTGTGGCTCAACGAGACCACGCGGCACGCCGATGTGATCCTGCCCGGGCTCTCACCGCTGGAGCAGCCGCATCACGACGACCTGATCCTGCAGTTCGCGATCAACAGTGTCGCGAACTACTCGCAACCGGTGTTCGCGCCGGAAGATCCCGACCGGCCCGAGGAGTGGGAGATCCTGATCAGGCTCACCGGCCTGTGCGTCGGCATGCCCGCCGAGGATGTCGACGTGGCCGCGATCGACGACGGATTCTTCGACTACATGTGTTTCACGCAGGGACTCGATGGCGCTTCGATCCGCGCGCGTTACGACCACGGCGGGCCCGAACGCATCCTGGATCTGACACTGCGTACCGGACCGTTCGGTGACCGGTACGGCGAGAACCCGGACGGCATCACGTTGGAGAAGCTGAAGGCGCAACCCAACGGTGTGAACTTCGGGCCGATGGTGGCTCGGGTACCCCAGGTGCTCGGCACGAGCGACAAGAAGATCCGACTGGCCCCGCAGTATCTGCTGGACGACCTGCCGCGCCTGGCCCGTCGGATCGAGCGCGCCCCCGACGAATTGGTGTTGGTGAGCAGGCGCCACCTGCGGTCCAACAATTCGTGGCTGCACAACGTGCAGGCGCTGATGAAAGGAAAGGACCGGTGCACGCTGCTGATCCACGCTGACGATGCCGCGCGGCGCGGACTCAGCGACGGCGACATCGTCGCAGTGGCGTCGGCCGGCGGTGAGATCGTGGTGGCGATCGAGATCACCGACGCGATCAAGCCCGGCGTGGTATCGATGCCGCACGGCTGGGGTCACGGGAAACCCGGCACCAGATTGGCGGTGGCCAATGGCACGCCGGGCGTCAACTCGAATGTGTTGTCGCCGCCGGAGTTCCTCGATGAGCCGTCGGGCAACGGTGCGCTGAACGGCATCCCGGTGACGATCCGGCCGAGGGACGAGGCCGGTGAGGAGCGGGATGATTGAGCCGAGCCCGGTGAGGAGCGGGATGATTGAGCCGAGCCCGGTGACGATCCGGCCGAGGGACGAGCCCGGTGAGGAGCGGGGATCAACCGGGGTCGGGGCCGGTGGCGACGGGCCGGTCGCTGTTCGACCACTCCGACCATGAGCCGGGGTAGAGCGCCGCGTCGTATCCGGCGACGGCCAGCGCGGCGATCTGGTGGGTGGCCGTCACACCCGAGCCGCAGTAGACCGCGACGGGATGCGTGCCGGCGCCGAGCGCTTCGAAGCGTGCGCGCAACTCCGCGGCCGGTCGGAACACCCCCGCGGCAGTGAGATTCTCGGCGGTGGGCGCCGATACCGCACCGGGCACATGGCCGGCCTTGGGGTCCAGCGGCTCCTCGTCCCCGCGGTAGCGCGCGGCGGCCCGGGCATCGAGGACCACCGCATCCGACGAGATGGCTTGAGCCGCAACGGCACCCGCATCGACAGCGGGCATTGCTGCCAGACTGCTGATGGTCACCGAACCCGGCGGGGGAGCCGGGATGTCGGTCGCGGTCGGGTGGCCCTGCGCCTGCCAGGCCGCCCACGCGCCGTCGAGCAGTCGAACCCCGGACATGCCACCCGCCCGCAGCAGCCACCACGCCCGCGCCGCGGCCTGCAGGTTCCAATTGTCGTAGACCACCACGTCGTCGCCGTCCTCGAGACCCCACCGGCGGGCCGCCGCCTGCAGCGCCGGTGCGGTCGGTAGGGGATGGCGGCCCCGACCCGACTGGGTGTGGTCGGACAGGTCGGCGTCGAGGTCGACGAAGACGGCACCGGGGATATGGCCGGCCAGGTACTCGGGGCGACCGTCGGGCTGTTGGACCGTCCAGCGCACATCCAAGATACGTGTGGGTGCACCCGTCGAAAGCCGTTCGGCCAGTTCGTCTACTGAGATGAGTACATCCATTGCAGTGCTCCTCCTAACGGGTCAACCGGGGCGGTCGGAATGCATCGGCCGGCTGGGCCAGTGCGATCGCGATACTGCTGCCGATGGGACCATGCTGATCGAACAGTGTCGCTGACCCCGATGCGATCCCGTCGAAGGACTGATGGCTGTGCGCCGCCAGACCGATGTGGTCACCCTCGGGGAGTCGGCTCAGCGAGATGGTGAAGTCGGCGTTGATGTAGCGCAGCCCATCGGTGCCCCAGTGGGTGAGCGCGCTGGTGACGTCACCGGCGAGCGCCGCGCGGGTGAACGGTGTCACCGGCTCACCGGCGATGAGCGGCCGCAGCTCACGGACCCAGGCGAACTTGGGGGCGGGCGTACCCTGCCACTCGATCGTGGTTCCGCCCAATGTGCCTGCGGTCCAGTCGCTCCCGTAGGCCCAGAGTAGGAACGGCATGTCGGGAAGCAGGTTTGCGTCGTCGACGGGTAGTGGTGGCATCGGCGCCGGGGCTGACCACACCTCGCCCGGCGGGTGTTCACCGCGGCGCAGAAAGACTGCACTGGCACGGGCCGCGGTCGCACCGTCCTGGACGATCTCGGCGTCTACCACCCGGATCCGCTTGCCTTCGCGGCGGACCGCGGTGTGCACGACTACCGCGTTCATGAACGTGGGCCTCAGCAGGTCGACGGTCAAACGTGCCGGTTGCAGGTCGGGATCGCCCCCGGCACGTTCTACCGCCCGACCCAGCAGACCACCGACGATGTGACCGCTGACGGTGGCGCCCCACGGCCCCTGCGCCAGCGGGCCGGGAACGTACGTGTCTCCGTCGACAGTGAAGAACGGCTCTGTGATGTCCTGCGCATCCACCGCGCTCACGATACGGCTCAGGCCGCGAGGTGCTCCGTCATGGCTGAGCGGATGACCTCGAAATCGGATTCAGGAATCCGGAAGAGTCCGAACCGGAACCGAAAACCCCAGCGCTTCTTGTCGGGGATGAACTCGAGATGCTCGATGAGCGGGCGGATGGGGGTCTCGGTGCAGTCGACGAAATCCACGTTGCGCCGGAACGGCTGGAACTCCGGCGTCATCTCGACCTGATAAGGCACATCGTCGGTGACTCTGCCGAGCGCGGTGAACGCCTGCAGTGGCGCGCCATCGGGGTAGTCCAGTCGGGGCGAGTAGAAGGCGATCCAGTCGCCCCGATCGAGCCTGCGCAGTAGGTCGGGTTTGCCGTGGTCGGCCTGGGTGAAACCGCCGGCAACGCCGCGGAGCACATGCTCGCGGCTGATGGTGTTTATCCATGTGCTGGTCATGGTGGCGACGCTAGACCCGGGTACCGACAGACATGAGCGACCGGCACAAACCAGAACGTGTTCTAATTTCGCCTAGGAGGTGCCGATGACCACTACAGCCATTCCCGTCGGTCCCGATGACGTCACCGCCGCATGGTTGACCGGTGTGCTCGGCACCGAAGTCACCACGGCCACCGTCACGCCGGTGGGCACGGGGCAGACGGGCGCCACCTACCGGGTGGTCCCCACCTACGCGGCCGATCCCGAGGACTGGCCCGAAACGCTCGTCGTCAAGCTGCCGTCCCAGGACGAGGCGGTCCGCGAACGGGTGGCCTTGGGCTACCGCTCCGAATACGCCTTCTATACCGAGGTCGCCGACACCCTTGCGGTGCCGCTGCCACGCCGCTATTACTGCGAAATCGACCGAGACGGTGCTGATTTCGTGCTGCTGATGGGCGATCTGGCCCCGGCCGAACAGGCTGATCAGCTCAGGGGCTGCACCCTCGCCGAGGCCGAGCTGGCGGTGAGGGCGCTGGCAGGCCTCCACGGTCCCCGGTGGTGCGACCCGGCGTGGCTGAGTTTCACCGGCGCGACCATGCCGCGCGCGGACCGCGACTTCGCCAGGGGGATGGGTGATCTGGCGAGGATGGCCGCAGATACGACGATCGGCAAGTTGGGTGACCGGATGGCAGCCCGGGACCGCAACACCCTGCTGGAAGCGGCCGGGCTGATCGAGGACTGGCTGTTGATGGAACCCGACCGGTTCTGCCTGCTGCACGGGGACTTCCGGGCGGACAATCTGTTGTTCGATCCGGCTCGGACCGCCGTCACTGTGGTCGACTGGCAGACGTTGACGGTCGGTCTACCGGCGCGCGACCTCGCCTACTTCACCGCGACCAGCCTGTCCCCTGACGAGCGGGCCGACGTCGAGCAGAATCTGGTGACCGTCTACCACCACGCCCTGCGATCACACGGCGTCACGGCGTACGATCGTGAAACCTGTTGGCGCGACTACCGACTCGGCGTACTGCAGGCACCCTTGATCACCACCTTCGGGTTCGCCTTCGCCGCGGAGACCGAGCGCGGCGGCGACATGGTGCTGGCGATGCTCGAACGCGGATGCCGTGCGATCAGGGAATTGGGCACCCTCGACCTGATCCGGTCAGTGCGGTAGCTCGACGGCGTCGACGAACCCGCGAACGCGTGCCACCGCACCGGTGGGCACCGCGCCGCCGGTCCGGATGGCCCACATCTCCTCGACGCTGAGACCCAGCAGTGCCGCGACCACCGGATCAGGCAGCCGCGACGCCGCGCATGCACGGTCCAACCTGGCCGCCAGACTGTCCGGCAACCGGGCCAGGAGATCCTGGCGGGCCGATTCCAATGCCCGGACGTGACCCAGCAATGGACCGGCGGGATCGGCGCCGCCCCCGACCGCCACGCGCCAGGAGTTGGCCGCCAGCAACTCGGCCTTCACAGCCTGCTGCACGATGGACAGAACGATGTTTTCGTATACGTTTGACTCGGGCGTGGGCAGCCGCGCGATCACCGAATCGAGTGCCTCCAGCTGCGCTTCGGCGTAGCCCTCGAACACCGCCGTATCGGTGTTGCGCTCGACCACCACGGCCGCCGGATCTCGGCGCGTCTCCGGAAGCGGCTGGCCGGCCAGCAGTTGCGCCAGTTCGGTGTCGGGATGCTGCGCCACGACCAACCGGGCATAGGAGCCGGGCGGCAGGCCGAGGCCGTTCTCAACCTTCTGAACTGTGCCTTTGTGTGGTTTGCGGACCCCGCGCTCCAGGAAGCTGAGGCCCATGACGCTCACCCCGGATGCCGCCGCCAGATCGGCCAAGGACCAGTCGCGAGACTCCCGCAGGGCGCGGATCGCCGCGCCGGCCGCCTCCCTGCTCACGGCAGCACTCCGGCCATGGCAGGGAATGCTACACAGCGCGGCGCAGGGGTCCTGACTTATACGTTGTCTTATACGTTTCTCTTGCCATCGGGACGGGTCGTATATACGCTTTCGTCACACTTTCGTCCGAGAAGGAGACGGCCCGATGAAGAACCACCCCTGCTCTGCCGACCCTGACCTGTGGTTCGGCTACTGCGATGACGACCAGGGCGCCGGGGCCACCAAGGCGCGCTCGTACGAAACGGCATCAATCGAGGCGCGCACACTGTGCTTGCGACGGTGTCCGTTGGCTCAGCAGCGTCGGTGTGCCCAGCACGCCGTGGACGCCGGTGTGGAGTTCGGCGTGTGGGCGGGCATCAAACTGCCGGGCGGGCAGTACCGGAAACGTGGTGAGCTGGCCCGCGCGCACGATCTGCTGCAGCGCATCGCCGACGGCGAGATCGCACCGCGCGAACTGCCGGAGAACGCCGCGCTGTTGGAGCGCCGTCAGGCCGACGTGCTGCCCGTGGTCGCCACGGTGTTCCATCTGAGCCCGCCGGTCGGACGCGTCTCGGCGGCGTGAGGTTCACCGGTGGATGAGCTGCCTGTCCTGCAACGCGCGTACCGGCTGTTCGCCGCGAACATCTCCGAACCGGTCATCGGCCGAGTGGATGCGGCACCGCGGTTCGCGTTCAGCCGGGTCGCCGAGGCCACGTCCGGTTCGTTGTCCGACGGCTACCGGTCCGCACTGGAATCCGGTAGCCGCGCGTTACGCAACACCAGCGCCACCGACAACGCCATGGCATCGGTGCTCGCCGGAGCCGTTCGGGACCACGCCAACGCTCGTCTTCTGACACAGCAGGTCCTCGAAGCTGCGCGGTCCGATCTGGGTGCACCACCCAATTCACCTGTTGCACAACGCGAAGCAATACTTCGGCAGGTTGCCCGACTGCGTGCGCAGCGCGGTCATGTCATGACGGCGAGACAGCGGGCCGCGCGGCGACTAGCGGTTCTGCGGATGCTGCGCTACCTGGCATTGCGGCGAGCGCGAGCCAGGCGGCTGGGACTGCCACTGCCCAACACCAAGGCGGCGACGGCAGTGCGAGCGGCGCTCTCACGACTGGGCCGCCCCTACGTCTGGGGCGCCACCGGACCCGACAGCTTCGACTGTTCAGGTCTGGTGCAGTGGGCCTATCGCCAAGTCGGTGTGCCACTGGACCGCACCACGTACGACCAGATCAACGACGGTGTCGCCGTGCCGAGATCCGCGGTGCAACCCGGTGACCTCGTCTTCCCGCATGCCGGCCACGTCCAGATGGCGATCGGCAACGGCATGGTCGTGGAAGCGCCGCATGCCGGCGCGAATGTCCGGATCAGCCCGCTGGGATCGAACGTCACGATCCGGCGTCCCGTCATGTGAACCGACGAGGTGAATTGTTGGTCCTGACGGCCCGGGGTACGTTGACCTCATGAAGGAGCAGGCGGGACAGGCAATGTCCGCCGCGCAGGAGCGGCAGGACGCGCTGGCTCGCCAGAGCCGGGCAGCCGGTGAGGCCGACGAAGTGCTCGCCGACATCCTCGGTTCCGCCCACGCCACCACCGTGGCGGCCCTCCGCCGTCTCGACGAGATCGAAGCCACCGTCGAAGGCGTCGTCCGACATCAGGATTCGCTGGCTCTCGACACCGCTGCCGGGGCACGCGAACTGCAGCGCGTCCTGTTGGGTATGCAGCAGGAAATTGTCACTGTCGTGGACAACGCGATCGCCGAGGATGCCGCGAACAAGGCTGTGCTGGAAGGGTTGTTGACGAAGTATCCGTCGGCCGCGGATTGATCCACCGCCCGAGCCGAGGTGAATTGTCGACCTCGGCGGGCCTCGGTACTGTCCGCGGCATGGGGAACATCGTCGAGCCAGGACGGCCGCGCTAGTGGCGTCGATACAGGAGATCCGCGACGCCATCAAGAGCGTGACCGACGCCACCGGTGACCCGAAAGCATGGATGAGCGGCCTGTCCAGCGCTGACGTCGACACCGTCGTCACGCCCATCTCGACGCCGGCTCAACTGGATTCAGTGCTGACCAAGATCCGGGCCAACCATCCGACGGTGTTCGCGCCGATCCCTGTCCCGTCGGCACCGGCTGTGCCACCACCCGACAACCCGCACGGTGAACAGCGCGGAGCTGCGGCGACAGCCCTCAAGAAGGCTGAAGCCGATCTCGCTCAACAGAATTCGGCCACCGCCAAACTCGATCTGCTGGTCATCTCAGCGGTACTGAACGCGCACACCACCAGCCAGCAGGGTGCGGAGACGCTCGCAAGACTCCAACTCGACATCGAGAACGCGGTGCGCACCCGCACCGACCTGGACACCCCGGCCGGTGCGCGAGACTTCCAGCGGTATCTGATCGGCAAGCTGCGTCAGATCGCCGGTGTCGTCGAGACCGCGAGCCTGGACGACACTTCCAAGGCGGGGCTGGCGGCGGCGTGGTCTGCGCTCTACGAATCGACCCGGCGCGTCGAATCCGAGAACAGGGGTGCGGCGACCGAGCGGCCGGCACCGGCATCGACGTCGGCGGCGGCCGGCCCGACACCGGTGAGCGAGCAATTGCCGCCCTACGGCCTGGAATTCGGTGATCCGTTGACGGCCGATCCGCTGCCGGCCGCCGGGATGACCGCGCCGATGGCGGCCCAGCAACCTGGACCCGTTGCGCCCGCGCCGGTACCACAGGTCGCACCGGCGATTCCGCCGCTGC
>CAMFLL010000033.1 GCA_945957405.1 uncultured Mycolicibacterium sp.
GGGCGGCATCATCAAGCGCGGCGGGCGCTTCCTGAACGCCGTCGTCGAGGCCGACGTGCCCAAGGTGACGATCACCATCCGCAAGTCGTACGGCGGCGCATACGCGGTGATGGGTTCCAAGCAACTCTCGGCCGACCTGAACTTCGCCTGGCCCACCGCCCGCATCGCGGTGATCGGCGCCGAGGGCGCCGCACAGCTGCTGGTGAAGCGGTTCCCCGATCCGAACGCGCCCGAGGTGCAGAAGATCCGCGCCGAGTTCATCGAGGGCTACAACCTCAACATGGCGACACCGTGGATCGCCGCGGAGCGCGGCTTCATCGACGCCGTCATCGAGCCGCACGAGACCCGCCTGCTGCTGCGCAAGTCGATGCAGTTGTTGCGCGACAAGCAGATCGACCGCGTGCAGCGCAAGCACGGCCTCACCCCGATTTAACCGTCACCCCGCCGCACCCCCATCTCCCGCGAGCCCCCATACTCCCGCGAGCGTGCGTGTCTGTACACCGACACGCCGTCTTCGGTGTACCAATGCGCGCCCTCGGCAACACGCGCGCTCGGCCTCACTGCGCCGACGGTGGTTGGATGGAGGGGTGTCGAACCACTTCACCGGTCTGAGCCTGGGGCCACCGCTGGGAGATCAGCGGTTGGACCTCTGCGATCTGTACGCCTTCCAGTCGCCCGCCGATCCGGCGCGCACGGTGTTGATCCTGAACGCCAACCCCAACGCCGATTTCCTGCATCCCGACGCCGTGTACCGGCTCGCCATCGACAACGACGGCGACCTGCGCGACGACATCGCCTTCAGTTTCGTGTTCAGCGAACCGGTGGACGGTCGCCAGACCGTCGACGTGTACCTGGCGTACAACTCGGAGGCCGAATCCGATGAGGCGGTCGGTTCGCGGATCTTCGACGACGTCGAGGTGTCGTTCGACAAGACGCCGGCGATCCACAGGTCGGGCAGCTTCGCCTTTTTCGCGGGTGCCCGCAGCGACGCGTTCTTCTTCGACTTCGACGGCATCAAGAACCTGTTCGACATCACCGGCGGACGCAACTTCACTTCGCCGCATCTCACTGCCGAATCTCCGTGGACGGGAGTCGACTCCAACACCACCGCCAACGTGTGCTCCATGGTGCTCGAACTGCCGACGTCGGCACTGGGCGCAGATCCCGACATCCGGATCTGGGGCCGGTGCAGTGTCCGGCGCGACGGCGAACTGCTGCACGTGGACCGCGCCGGCCACCCGTCGGTCAGCAGCTTCTTCAACACCGACGACACCAAAGAGGAATACAACGCCGGGGTGCCGGTGACCGACCGGGAGCGCTGGATCGGCATGTTCATCCACCTGATGGGTCACACCGGTGGCTACAGCAGGGAAGAGGCCATCGAGGCCATCGACACCGAGGGCACGTTGCCCGACATGCTCACCTACGATCCCGCCAAGCCGGCGAAGTACCCCAACGGCCGCACATTCACCGACGACGTCATCGACTACCGGTTGGCGTTCCTGACCAAAGGTGACTGCCCGCCATCCGGTTTGAGTCCGCACACCGACACCCTGTCGGTGTTCCCCTACCTGGGGCCGCCGCACTGAGATGACCACCGCACCGAGATGACCGCACCGAGATGAGAACCGCCGCCGCGCCACGATGGCACACCGTCTTCCGGCTGTGGCTGATCCTCTTCGGTGTGGTGTGCATCGGAATCGGGCTGGCGCACTTGCTGTTCGGCCCGGCGACCATCATCGGCGGCGGGCCTGTCAGCGCCACGGTCGACAGCGAATTGCGTTTCTACGCAGTCTTGTTCATGGGTTTCGGTGCAGCCTTCATCTGGGCTGCCCGGGACATCGCGCAGCGCGGCGGCGTCGTCAACGCGCTGGGCGTGCTGTTTCTGCTCGGCGGGTTGGCGCGGTTCCTGGCCTGGTGGCAGAGCGGGCCGCCGCACTGGTTTTTCATCGCCATGATCGCCGTCGAGATCGTCATCCCCGCGGTGAACTGGTTGGCGGTGACGCGAATTCGATCAGATCGGGTCGAGGTCTAACCAGTCGTCGACCGCGAACCGGTCGCCGCGGGCCACCAGCGTCGCGCCGCCGCGACCGGGGTAGTGTGCCGGAACCACGGTGGTCCGCCGGCGCGACGCCTCGGTGAAGACGCGGTGCCGGGTCACCTTCGCCTGCCCGGCGTCGACGTCGAAGGCGCAGGGATCGTGGGGCCGTGGGATCTGGATGGGGCAGTGCGTCAGATCGCCGACGAACACCGCCGGCACACCCGCGTCCAGCCACACCACCGACGACCCGGGGGTGTGGCCGGGTGCCGGTCGCAGCCACAGCGACTCGCTCAGTTGATGATCGCCGCTGAACTGTTCGATCTGATCGCTGACCGGTATCACACTGTCGGCGAACACGATGTCCATGTACTCGTTGGCACCTGCGCCGTCGGGACTGAAGAACCGGTGGTCCGCCGCGGGCATCAGGTAGCGCGCGTTGCGAAAGGTCGGAACCCAACGGCCGTCGACCAACTGCGTGTTCCAGCCGACATGGTCGGTGTGCAGATGCGTGTTCACCACCACGTCGACATCGTCGGGCTCGACCCCGGCGCGCCGCAGTGCCGTCAGGAAGTCGGTGTCGAGATGATCCAACGGCGGCATGTGCGGCCGTTCGCGGTCGTTGCCGACACCGGTGTCGATCACCACGATCAGGCCATCGACGTCCAGCACCCAGCTCTGCATCGCGATCCGCCACTGGTCGGCGGCCCGGTTCCAGAAGTCCGGCTGCAGTAGGTCGGCGTTGTCCTGCCAGGCCTGCGGTGGCGTCTCGCCGAACAGCGAGGTGCGCATCTCGACCTGGAACTCCAGCACCCGGGTCAGCACGGCGTGACCGAGTTTGACGCGATCAGTCATGGGTCTGACGGTAGCGGCACCCCACCGAGGTCGCGCAGCGCCAGGGCGAGACCCGCCCGGCTGGTGATGCCGAGCTTCGGGAAGATGCGGTACAGATGAGCGCCGACGGTTCGTGGGGACAGGTACATCTCGGCGGCGATCTGTTTGTTGGAGTGTCCGGCCGCGGCCAACTCGGCGATGCGGCGCTCCTGGGCGCTGAGCTGCGCACCGGTGCCGGCCGCCCGCTTCACGGTGGCACCGGCGGCCCGTAGTTCGGTGCGGGCGCGGGTCGCCCACGGCTGTGTGCCGAGCGATTCGAAGATGCGCTCGGCCCGCGCCAGCACGTCGCGGGACTGGGTGTGCAGCCGTTTCCGGCGCAGCCACATGCCGTACGCCAGTGCGACTCTGGCCTCTTCGAAGGGGATAGCGCCGAGCGCCGGGTGGGCCAACGCGGCGTCGTAGAGCGGCCCCGCCGCGTCGTCGGCGGCGGTCATCGCGACCACGGCCGCGGTCAGCGCGGCCAGACGCGGTGAGATGGCCGGTAGGTCGGCGCGCACCGCCGCCTTCGCATGGGTGCGGGCCGCCTCGACGTGTCCGGAATGCAGCGCCGCCTCCACGACATCGAGCAGTCCGTCGACCGCCTGATAACGGTACGGAGGGAATTCGCCGGGTGTGCAGATGCGTAAGGCGGCCTGGTAGGCCGCGGCATGATCGCCGTCGGTCAGTGCGGCGAGCACGACCGCGCGTTGGGCATAGCCAGTGAGGAGGCCGAGCCGTCGCGGCGCCGCCCACGCCATCACCGCGGCGGCGTCCCGGTGTGCCGCGTCGAGGTCGCCGACGGAGGCCGCCAGGACCGACAGATGCGCCGAGAACTGGTGGCCGAACAGCTCATTGTGGTGAATACGGGTCAGCTCCAGGCCATCTCGCCCCGCCGCTGCTGCATCGGCCCACTGACCGCACCGGATCAGGTCGAGCAGGACCAGGTGCTGCATCGTCATTGCATTGGTCACGGCACCACGCTCACGTTCGCGGTCCAGCAGCCGGCCCAATGTGGTCCGGAAGTCGTCGAGCCCGTCGACGTAGTAGGCGGCGACGCCCAGCCGCATCACCTCCCACGGTTCGAGTGACGACAGCTGCGCCACATGCTCGGCGAGCCGCGCCCGCACGGTGTGGCCGGTGCGGGCGACGTCGCCCCACGAGTCGCGGAAGATCGGTGACACCGGTGGCAACCGGTCGGCCAGCCGCGCCATCGCCTCGGTGGTCTGCCGCCACACATCAGGTTCGGCGCCGTACTGCGCCAGCGCCAGTGCCAGATTCACCAACCGCGACACCGTCGCGTCATCGAGCGACTCCGCGTCGTCGAGGGCAGCCAGTACCCGGCGGTGGCTGGTAGTGACCTCGCCGTCGCGGTACAGCGCCAGGTAGGCGCCGGTGAGCACCGCCGACGGTGGCTCGCCTCCCGCCGCCCGCACATTGTCGGCGAGAAGTTGCGCAGCATCGAACCGGCCGGACTGTGACGCCACGAAACCCGCGTCGGCGTACAGGTTTGCGCGTCTGGCGGGGTCGGTGCTGAGGTCGGCGGCGCGGCGCAGCCAATCCACCGCCACCGTGGCGCCGCCGCGCCGGATCGACTGCCGCGCCGCGGCATCCAGAAGGTCGGCGACCGACTGGTCCGGTCCGTCGGCCGCCGCCGACAGATGCACCGCACGTCGGATCAGCCCGTCGGGATCCGCTGGGTCGTAGAGGTCGGCGAGCCGGGCGTGCGCCGCGCGCCGCTCGTCGGGGTCGGCTTGATGGATGACGGCCGCCCGGACCAGTGGATGGCGGAAGGCGATGTCGCCGTGGGCATCGACGGTCAGCAGGTCGGCGCTGACGGCCTCGCTCACATCCCGCATGACGTAGCGGGCACCGCTGTCGGTGAGGGTGCTGGTGTTGGCACCGTCCAGTGCGGCGCGCAGCAACTCACCGCGAACCCGGGCATCGAGGTGGTGCAGCCGGCCGCTGAACACCGTGACCAGCCGCTCGGTCAGCGGCAGCGCCGACCACGCGGCGTCGATCTCACCGGCACTGCGCGGAAGTTCCACCAGCGCAAGAGGGTTCCCCGCCGCGGCGGCCAGTATCGCGCGCCTGGCCGCCGCGGTCAGGGCAACGGCGAGACCGTCGATGAGACGAGCGGAATCGGCCGCGTCCAGAGGTTCCAGCTCCAGGTCCGACCAGCCCGCCGTGGCGAACGGAGTTCCGGTGTGCGGCCGCAGGGTGGTGATCATGCGCACACCCGGCTCGGCGAGCCGGCGGCCGGCCGCACTCAGCGACGCGGCGCTCAGTTCGTCGAACCAGTGCACATCCTCGACGATCAGCAGCACCGGCTGGGTACGCGCCGCCTCGGACAGCAGATTGACCAACGCACCCGCCAACGCCATCGGCGACGGTGGTGCGTCGGGGTCGCCGCCGAGCACCGCCGCCAAGGTGGTCCGGTCGGTCGCGTCGAGCCGGGCCACCAGAGTGCGCAGGCCGAACACCATCTGGTTGAGACCGCCGAGCGCGAACGAGGTCTCGGCCTCGACGCCGACCGCATGCACGACGTGCCATCCGGCGGCGGCGGCGCCGTCGGCGAACCACTCGATCAGCGCGGTCTTGCCGACCCCCGCTGCACCCGTCACCACCAGTGCCCTGCGCCCGGCGCCGGCCAGGAACCGGTCGAGAACTGCTCGTTCATCGGTACGACCGACCAGATCCGACGCCTCGAGCACACCACAGTGTGACGGCTCCGCAGTAGGAGATGCAGTCATTTGACTGATGCCCGGGGACACATCACAGGAGCACAGTCATGGGCATGGACATGAACTTGACCGACAAGACCGCCGTCGTCACCGGCGCGAGTAAGGGAATCGGTCTGGCGATCAGCCAGGCGCTCGTCGAGGCCGGGGCCTTCGTGGTCGCCGGTGCCCGCCACAACAGCGCGGAACTGCAGGCCCTGGAAGCGGCCGGCGCGGCCACCTTCATCGCGACCGACCTGGCCACCGCCGAGGGGCCGCGCGCCCTGATCGCCGCCGCCGCCGAGCGGGGGGCGATCGACGTCCTGGTGAACAACGCCGGCGGGGTGACGCCGCGCTTCGATGGCATCCTCAGCGTCACCGACGAACAGTGGGAATCCTCGCTGTCGCTCAACCTGATGTCGGCGATCCGCACCGTCCGCGAGGCCGTCCCGCACATGCTGGCGCGCGGCGGCTCGATCGTGATGATCGGCTCGGTCAACGCCACGTTGCCGGAGTGGAACATCGTCGACTACAGCGCCACCAAGGCCGCGCTGGCCAACTACGCCAAGAGCCTGTCAAAGGAGTTCGGGTCCAAAGGTATTCGTGTCAACACGATCAGCCCGGGCCCGGTGTCCACCGATCTGTGGCTGTCCGCCGACGGTATCGCGGCACAGTTCGCGGCCGCGGGCGGCGCCACCTCCGACGAGGTGGTGCAGTCGGTCAGCGCCGGGGCCGCCACCGGACGCTTCACCACACCCCGTGAGGTGGCCGACCTGACCGTCTTCCTGGCCGGCGACCGGTCCGCCAACATCACCGGCGCCGATCTCCGGATCGACGGCGGCTACGTCACCACCGTCTAGCGCCCCGTCCCAACCCACGAACAGGAAACCTGATGAGCACCAACAAGACTCCCGTCGTCTTCATCCACGGCCTGTGGATCCACGCCAGCGCCTGGCAGCCGTGGCTCGATCTGTTCGCCACCCACGGGTACCCCGTCTCGGCACCCGGGTGGCCCGGTGACGGCGCCACCGTGGCCGAAACGCGGGACAACGCCGCGGCGCTCGACGACGTCGGCATCGCGCAGATCGTTGAGCACTACGCGGGACTCATCGACGCCAGCGGCCGCAAGCCACTGGTGATCGGGCACTCGTTCGGCGGGCTGATCGCCCAGGAACTGTTGGCCGGTGGGCATGCGGCGGCCGCCGTGGCGATCGACCCCGCACCGATCAAGGGCGTCAAGGCACTGCCGTTCGCACAACTGCGCTCGGCGTTCCCGGTGCTCGGAAATCCCGCCAACAGGCACCGGACGGTGGCACTGACCGCCGAGCAGTTCCACTACAGCTTCGGCAACATGCTCAGCGCCGAGGAATCCGCCACACTGCACGAACGGTGGACCATCCCGGGTCCGGGCCGCCCGTTATTCGAGGACGCGGCCGCCAATTTCGTCCGACACTCGCCCGCCAAGGTCGATACGCATCTGGCCGACCGGGGCCCGCTGTTGCTGACATCCGGGACCGAGGATCACACTGTTCCACTCAAGGTCACCAAGGAGGTCTTCGCGATGTATCAGAAGGGCTCATCGGACACCGAGTTCCACGAGTTCGCGGGTCGCGGGCACTCGTTGACCATCGACAGCGGTTGGCGCGATGTCGCCGACGTCGCCCTGAACTGGCTGGCCGCCAAGGGATTCTGACCGTAGCAACGGCAGAGGAGAGCCGATGTACGACCTGGAGGAGACCATCCTGGAGCGGCGCTGCTCACGACTCTTCCTGCGGGACGAGCCGGTTCCACGGGAACTCGTCGAGGAAGCCCTCGAGCTGGCCGTGCACGCGCCGTCCAACTCCAACATCCAGCCGTGGCATGTGGTGCTGGCCTCGGGACCCGCGCGCGATCGACTGGTCGAGGCGCTGCTCGCCGAGGCCGAAGCCAAGCCGCCGCGGGTACCCGAACTGCCACCGGGGTTCGCGCACATGCGCCGTGATCTCGGTGCCGCGGTCTACGGCTCGATGGGTATCGCGCGGCATGACGCCGAGGCCCGCCGCGTCGCGGTCCTGCGCAACTGGGAGTTCTTCCGGGCGCCGCTGGCCGGCATCGTGTGCATGCATCGCGATCTCGATTACGTCGACAGCCTCGGTGTCGGCATGTTCCTGCAGACGTTTGTGCTGGCGCTGACCGCGCGGGGGCTCGGCACGTGTGTCCAGGTGTCGATTGCCGGCTATCCGGAGACCGTCCGGCAGCAGCTCGGTATCGGTGAGGACATGCGCATCCTGTGCGGACTGGCCATCGGCTATCCCGACCCCGCGTTTCCCGGGAACCAGCTGCGGGTCGGCCGCAACCCGATCGACCAGAACGTCACATTCATCGACAGCTGACAGGGGTCAGCTGGTGGCGAGCTGACGCGGCGCGGCACCGGCCAGTTGTGCCCGCCGCCGCGGCCGCCAGCCGGCCTTGGGTACCGCCGCGACCAGGGCGGCGGTGTATTCGTGGGCAGGGCGAGTCAGGACCTGGTCGGTTGTCCCCTCTTCGACCACCACGCCCTGTTCCATGACCACGACCCGGTCGGCGATCTGGTTCACCACGGCCAGGTCGTGCGTGATGAACAGATAGCTGACCGGCCGCTGCACCCTGATGTCCTTCAGGAGGTTGAGGATCTGGGCCTGGATCGACACATCCAGGGCGGCCACCGCCTCGTCGAGGATGACCAGGCGCGGGTCGGCGGCCAGCGCCCGGGCGATCGCCACACGCTGGCGCTGACCGCCCGACAACTCCCAGGGCAGGCGAGCGCCGAACTCCTCACCGAGGCCGACGTCGTCGAGCAGCGCGCGGGCAGCCGCCCGGCGCGCGGCACCGTCGAGGTCGGGCTGGTGGATGCCGACGGAGGTGGTGATCACGTCGCTGACCCGCTGGCGGGGGTTGAGCGATGAGTACGGGTCCTGGAACACGTACTGCACCTCGGCGGCCCACCGAACGCGGTCGCGGTGCCGCGTCGGCGCGCGGCCCCGCCGCTCACCATTGACGGTGACGGTGCCTGATGTCGGGGATTCGAGTCCCACCACGGTTTTCGCCACTGTCGTCTTGCCCGAGCCGGATTCGCCGACGATGGCCAGGCATTCGCCGTCGGACACGTCGAAGCTGACATCGTCGACGGCGAGGACGGGTTGGCCACCGCGCACCGGCGACGGATACTCCTTGCGCAGCTTCGACACCGAGAGCACCGGGGCGTTCGTCATACCAGGCTCCTTGCCTTGAGTTCGGAATGGATCGTCTGGTTGTACTGCAGCACCGGCAACCGTTCGGTGCGGTGCTCGATGCTGGGCCGGGCAGCCAGCAGTTCCTTCGTATAGGGATGCTGCGGATCGTCATAGACGTCGGGGCCTTCCTCGACGATCTCGCCCGCGTACATCACCGCGAGACGGTCACAGCACGCCGCGGCCAATTCGAGGTCATGCGTGATGAACAGCATTGCGAGCCCGCGTTGTTCGCGCTGCTCGGCCACAATCGCCATGACGTCGGACTGTGCCGTCACGTCGAGGGCCGTGGTCGGCTCGTCGGCCAGCAGCAGCGTGGGCTCGGCCAGCAGCACCGAGGCGATCAGCACGCGCTGCAACAGCCCGCCGGACAGCTGATGAGGGTACTGGCGCATCCGCTGGCCGGCGTTGCGTACGCCGACCTCGCCGAGCAGTGTCACCGCCCGGTCTTCGGCCTCGGCGCGCGATATGTCACGGGTGGTGCGAAGCGCCTCGGTGAGGAAATCGTCGACGCGGTGCACCGGGTTGATGTGGGCCCGCGGGTCCTGGAAGATCATCCCGACGTCGCGGCCGCGAAATGCATGCAGCTGTTCGCGGTTCATCGCCAGTACGTCGCGTCCCTCGTACTCGATTGCGCCGCGCACCACGAAATGTTTTGGGGTGAGGCGCATCACGCAGCGGGTCGTGAGCGATTTGCCGGACCCGGATTCGCCGACCAGGGCGACGGCCTCGCCGGCATCGATGCTCAGATCGACGCCGTTGAGCAGGCGCTTGGTCGCGGTCTTGCTGGGTACGTCGACCGTCAGACCGCTGATGCGCAGCAGTGGATTGGTCACAGGTGGCTCCTTGCCGACGCGGTGAGTCGGTCACCGATCACGGTGACGCACAGGACGATCAAGACGATCAATGTGCCCGCGGACTGAGATTCGGAGAAGAATCCGCGCAGCACGCTGTCGAAGCCGCTCTTGACCATCAGGCCCAGATCGGCGGTGGGTGGCTGGACACCGAGTCCCAGGAACGAGACAGCGGCCAGGTCGATCACCGCGAAGCCCAATGACGAGACGGCCTGCGCGACGATCAGCGGAGCGAGATTGGGCAGCAGCTGCCAGGTGGTGATCGACAGGCTGCGCTGGCCCTGCAGCCAGGCGGCCGACACGTACGGCATGTTGCGTTCGCGCAGTGCCGCACCGCGCACCACGCGGGCCACGTACGGGATGTACGCGATCGTCAGGCCCGCGACCACGGTGCCGAAACTCGGTCCGAACAGGGCAACGGCGATGAGCGCGAACACGATGCCGGGCACGGCGAACAGCACATCGAGCACCCAGGAGATCGCGGTGTCGATGCGACCGCCCCACCAGGCCGCCGTCAGCGCGAGTACCGTGCCGACGACGGTGGACAGCAGGATCACCAGCCCGGGCCCGGCGAGGGTGAGGCGGGCGCCCCAGATGAGCCGGGAGAAGATGTCCCGGCCCAGGGCGTCGGTACCGAACCAGTGTGCCGTCGTCGGATTCGACAGCACGTTGAGAAGATCCGGTTCGTTGGGATCGTACGGCGCGACCACCGGAGCCAGGATCGCGGCCAGGACGATGACGGCGAGCACCACTGCCGCGGTGGTACCCAGGACGCCGAGTCGGTCGGTGACGGCCTTGATCCGGACATGTGGGCGGACCGCTGGTAGCGCGGCGGGGGTGAGAACTGCTTGGGTCACGGGTTCCTCCCGAGGGCGATACGCGGATCGATGACGGTGTAGAGCACGTCGACGATGGCGTTGATGATGACGAATCCGAAGACGAGCACCAGGACGACGGCCTGCACCACGGCGAAGTCGCGCTGCAGGATGGCCTTCACCAGGAGCGAGCCGAGTCCGTCTATCGCGAAGACGTTTTCGACGACGACGGCGCCGGCGATCAGTGAGGCAACGGTGAGACCGAGCACCGTGGTGATGGGGATCAACGCGTTGCGCAGGATGTGCCTGCGGATGATCACGGAGCCCGGCAGGGCCCGCGCCACCGCGGTCTGCACGTGTTCCCGGCTGCGCTCCTCGTCCACCGAGGCGCGGGTGATGCGGGTCAGGTAGCCGATACTGCCGAGGCTCAGCGCGATCGCGGGCAACACCAAATGGTGCAGCGTGTCGAATCCGCCTGATCCACTGCCGAATACCGGAAACCAGTTGAGGGCCACCGCGAAGACGCTGATCAGTGCGACACCGATGACGAAGACGGGGGTGGACAGTGCGACCGACGCCAGCGTCGTGATGACGCCGCCGGCGGCACCGCCCTTGAGCGCGGCGACCGTTCCTAGTGTGACACCCGCGACCGCGATGAGCACCGCGGCGATCACCACCAGCAGTGCCGTGGTCCCGATCCGGCCGCCGATCATGTCGGACACGTTCTGCCGGTACACGATCGACTGCCCGAAGTCGCCGTGCAGCACGTCGCCGAGCCAGCTGATGTACCGGATGTAGAACGGATCATCGAGGTGGTACTTCGCGGTGACCGCCGCGATCTGGTCTGGCGTCCCTCCGCGCGGGCCGAGGATGAAGGACAGCGGGCTGCCGGGTGCCAGGTACAGCAACCCGAACACCAGAAATGATGTCACGAGCAGGACGAGCACGAGCCCGCCGAGGCGTTTGACGGTGTAGGTCAGGATGTTCATTTCGACGCGGCCTCCTTGGTGGATTCCCGCCCGCCGACGGTTGCGGCCCACGGGTAGTAGAGGTAGGCGATCGAGGCGGTCGCCCCGGAGATCCTCGAGTTCTGCACGAGAATCGTCGGCAGGTAGACCAGTGGTGTCCATGGGACGTCCTTGGTCACCCGGTCCTGGATCGCGATGACGCGCTTGGCGCGATCAGCGGGATCGGTGGCCGCGATCGCGGCGTTCACCTGGTCGCTGACGGCGTCATAGGCGCCGTAGTTGTTGGTCCCGTCCTTGACGAACATCGAGTACGCCTCGAGCGGGTCGGGGAAGTTGCCGTACCAGGTGGTGAAGAAACCGTCGAGACCTTCGCGGGCCTTCGCGTCGTTGTAGATGTTGCCGAACTGCTCGACCGGAATCACCTTGGTGCGGATGTCGAGGCCCAGCTTGCGGCCGGCGGCCTGGATGACGTTGGCGGTCTGTTCGTGGACCGCCGAACTACCCTGTACGCCGATGGTGATCGGCGCGTGCACGCCTGCCTGCGCCAGCAGCTGCTTGGCCCGCTCGACGTCCGGTGCGGTGTCGAACTTCGCGAACGCCGCCGCGAAGGCGTCCTTCTCGTAACCCCAGTAGTCGGGGCCGGCCAGTGTCGGCGCGGGTAGCGCGGCGCCCTGCAGGACGACGCTGGCGATCGCCGTCCGATCGATGATCGCCGAAAGCGCTTGACGCACACGCACATCGGCAAGTGGGCCACTGGGGTTCGCCGTGACCAGCGCGAAGTACACCAGCGACTTGCCGAAGTCCAGCGACAGGTTGTCGTCCTTCTGCAGCTGGATCAGCCCGGCCGGTGGCAGGTAGAAGAACTGACCGTCCACCTCACCGCTGCGCAGTGCGTTCACCGCAGTCGATTCGTCGGCGATGAAGCTGAAGTCGACGTGCTGCGCGCGTGGCCGCAGTGCGCTGTCCCAGTAGTGGTCGTTGCGGGTGATGCGCAGGTCGCGGCCAGGCCGCCACGCATCGAATTTGAATGGGCCAGTGCACATCACGCCGGTCTGCGGCGTGCCGACGTTCTCGCCGGCGTGCTCGGTGAAGGCGCGTTGGGTGACCGCACCTGCGGCCGTCGCCATGGCCTGCTCGAACATGGCGTCCGGCTGGTCGAAGGTGACCGTGACCTGATGCGGGCCGGTGGCCCGGACCGACTTCACATGGCTGTAGTAGCCCGCGAAATACGAACCGTTGTCGGGGTTTCGCTGCCGGTCGAGGCTGTAGGCGACGTCGTCGGCGGTCATCGGTGTGCCGTCCCAGAACGTGACATCGTCGCGCAGCGTGTAGACCTGGGTCAGGTCGTCGGGTTTGTCGACGCGCACGGCAAGAGCCGGCTCGGTCTGCAGTTCCGGTGTGAGCCGCAGCAGTGATTCGCACATGTTCGCGATGACGGTGTTCTCGGCGTAGTTGAACGAGTGCATCGCGTCGAGGGACAGCGGTTCGTAGGGCAGGTTCCATGACAGGGTGTCGATGTCGCCCTGCCCTGGTGTGGTGGTGGTGACGAGGTCGTCCTGGTCGACCGCCGAACCGTAGGGGTCGGCGCCCGGTAATGAACATCCGGCCACCAGCACCGCGACGGTCGCGGCGCCGAGGACGGAGCGTGCGCGCAAGTGCGTCATCGCTGGTTCTCCTTTGTGTGGAAGCTAGGTGACGAGCACGCCGTCGCGGGCGATCACGGTTCCGGCCCGCAGCACTCGTGCCGGGGTCGGGCGGTCGACGACCACCTGGGCCAGGCATTCGCCGGGGTACTCGATACAGTCGCCTTCGGTCATTGCGGCGAGACCGAGGAGCGCAGCGCCTGCGCGCGAACACAATTCGTAGGCCAGTTCGAGGTCGGCGTCGGTCATGGCGTCGGTGCGGTAGGCCAGTAGGTGTGCGCGGTCGAGCATGCTGCCGGTGCCGAACGGTGTCCATGAGTCGCGCACGCCGTCGGAGCCGACGGCGACGTTGACACCGCGGTCACGCAGGAAGCCGACCGGAAGCACGGGATCGGCGCCGAGCGCGCACGTGACCAGCCACACCCCGGCAGCTGCGACATCGTCGGCGATGGCGGCCAGCGCATCACCGGTGGCCTCGGCGACGGCGAAGGCGTGACTGATCGTGACGCGGTCGCCCATCCCTTCGGCGACGGCGCGCGCCGCGATGCGGCGGGTCTGGTCCAGGCCCGCGTCGCCGCCGTCGTGCAGATGGATGTCGACGTCGACGTGATGTTTGGCGGCGAGACCGAAGACGGCGTCGAGATGTCCGTCGAGATCGTGTTCGAGGCCCACCGGGTCGATACCGCCGATGACGTCAGCGCCCTCGGTCATGGCGGCGTCGAGCAGTTCGAGCGTGCCCGGCGCGGACAGCAGGCCCTGCTGGGGGAACGCGACGATCTCGACGTCGAGCACGCCGGCCATCTGTTCGGCCGCGGCGCGCACACCCTGGATGTTGGCGATGCCCGTGGCGGGGCCGACGTCGACGTGGGCGCGCATGGCGCGGGTGCCTGCCCCGGCGGCGGTGCGAAACAACGCCGTGGCCCGGTCTTCGACGGAGCGCGTGTAGGCGGCCTGGGTGCGGACATCGTTGTCGATGAAGTCGCGCAGGTGCCGCGCCCGGGTGCGCGACAACCACGATCCGCCCCACGACGATTTGTCGGGGTGGATGTGTGCGTCGACGAGGGGCGCCGCAGCGACGATCGGCGGTTCGGACGTTCGGGACACGGGACCTGCTTCTCTCTCGGAAAGTCTGGCGCTGTGTTCGGCGCCACAACAATTTGTCAGATGATATGATTATCACATCGATCGAGAAGAGGGAACAGTGACGAAGCAGATTGCACGGGTTTCGCTGGTAGATGCCGTGGTGGATCGCCTGCGTGAGGAGATCCGGACGGGCAGCTGGCCGATCGGTGGCAAGATCCCGACCGAAGCCAGGCTCGTCGAGACCTACGGTGTGAGCCGCCCGTCGGTGCGCGAAGCCGTGCGATCACTGGTCCAGCTCGGCCTGCTGGAGACCCGGCAGGGTGACGGCACCTATGTGGTCGCCGAGGACGAGATGACGGTGGCGCTGCAGAACGCGATCGACGCCGCCGACGAGGCGGAGGTCCTCGCGGTGCGCCGCGCCCTCGACGTGCTGGCGGCGCGGGAGGCCGCGGCAAACCGCTCACCGGCCGATCTCGACGCGCTGCGGGCCGCACTCGACGGACGCCGCGCTGCAGTGACGGTGGCCGACGTCACCGCCTTCATTGACCATGACGTGGCGTTCCACATCGGTATCGCGCGCGCCTCGAAGAATTCACTGCTGTACGGGCTGTACCAGAGTTTCGAGACCTCACTTCGGGATTCGGTGCGCCGCACCAACTGCATGGAGGTGGCCGACGATCCGCACGGCGAGTTCCATGACGAACTCTTCGGCGCCATCGAGCGGGGCGATCACTTCGCTGCCACCAGTGCGGCGTTGAGCGTCCTCGACGACCACGCCCGGCAGGCACCGGGTGCGGTATGACCGACCGCCGGCACGCGGCGGCCTACGCGCTGCTGGTGGTGGCGGCCGGTCTCAACCTGCGTGACCCGATCACCAGCATCGCGTCCACGCTGGGCGCCGTCACCCGGACCTTCGCCCTGACCACACTGGAAGCGGCCGTGCTCTCCAGCCTGCCGGTCTTCATGCTCGCCCTCGGCGCGCCCGTGGCACCCGCCTTGGAGCGACGCTTCGGCGTGCACCGCACCCTGGTCGGCCTGAGCCTCGTGCTCGCGTTGTCGGTGGCGTTTCGCCCGGTGGGCGTCGCCGCCCTGTTCGCCGGCACCATCGTCGTCGGCCTGGCCATATCCGGCCTCAGTGTGCTTGTGCCGCAGCTCATCCGGGACCGCTTCCCGGGTAGTGCGGGCCTGTGGTCGGGGATCTTCTCGACCAGTTTCGGCGTCAGCGCGGCGGTGGGGGCCGGCCTGACCGTTCCCGTCGTCGCCGCGACCGGCTCGCTGCGTTGGGGGCTGGCACTCTGGGCGGTCCCCGCGGCGCTGCTCGTCGTCGTCGCCGCGGCGGTCGCCCGTAGGTCCCCGACGCGGCCCACGGCGGACGTGGAGAGTGCCGCCAGTCCATCGCGACACTGGCGCACGCCGCTGCTGTATCGCGTCACGGCGTTCTTCGCCGCGCAGGCGTTGGTCTTCTTCGCTGTCACGGCCTGGCTCAGCACCGTCTACACCGATCGGGGTGCGTCCCCGGAGCATGCCGCCGGTCTGCTGGCCCTGGCCAGTGTCGCCGGGCTGCCGGGATCGTTGACGGCATCGATGCTGGCCGCGCGGTTACAGCGCCAGCACTGGATCGTGGTGGCGGTCAGCGCGGGAACGGTCACCGGACTGGCGGGCGTGGTGTGGGCGCCGGTCGCACTGGCCCCGATTGCGGTGGTGGCGTTGGGTTTTGCCCAAGGTGCGACGTTCGGACTGGCCATCACGTTGATCGTGCTCAAGGCGGATCCGAGCGCCCCCCTTGCACCGTTTTCGGCATTCGCACAGGGCGTGGGTTTCGCGGTGGCCGGGCTCGGGCCGATGCTGCTCGGGGTCATCCGGTCGGCAGGGCTGCCCTGGTCGTACGGGGCCATCCTGCTCATCGGTGTCGTGGTGGTGCAGGCCGCCGCGGGCGCCTCGGCCGGGCGG
This sequence comes from uncultured Mycolicibacterium sp., assembly GCA_945957405.1. GTDB lineage: Bacteria > Actinomycetota > Actinomycetes > Mycobacteriales > Mycobacteriaceae > Mycobacterium. The sequence goes on from CAMFLL010000033.1 coordinate 16,190, forward strand.
ACCGCCGTCACGGTATTGCAGACCGACGAAAGATTGGACCCAGTGGAGCAGCACTCATGACCAAGCCCGTGGATCTGGTGATTCGAAATGCCTTGCAGCTGAGCTGTTTCGACGATGCGGGCAGCGAGCTCGCCGGCGGCTGGCTGGCCGCCGACGGCGGCGTGATCGTCGGGATCGGTGACCGGGACACCGCCGCACCCCAGGCCCGCACCGTGGTGGACGCCCGCGGCTGCCTGGTGTTGCCGGGGCTGGTGAACGCCCACCAGCACCTCTATCAGAACCTGACGCGCTGTTACTCGGCCGGCGCCGCGGTCGACAACCTCACCGACTGGTTCTGGACGTATTTCACCGCGTGGGGCCGGTTGGACGCCGAGGCCGTCACCGCATCCACCACCGTGGGGCTGGCCGAGCTGGCACTCAGCGGCTGCACCACCAGTGCCGACCATCTCTACGTGCATCCCGAGCCACAGCTGATCGACGCGCAGATCGAGGCCGCTGCCCAAGTGGGGGTGCGCTTCCACCCGGTGCGCGGGTCGATGACCCTGGGGGAGGCCGATGGCGCGATCTGCCCGCCCGCGCTGGTCGAGGACATCGACGATGTGCTCGACGACACCCGACGGCTCGTCGAGCAGTATCACGATCCCGGTCCGGCCTCGATGGTGCGTGTCGGCGTCGGCCCCAGCACGCTGATGAGTTCGTCGGCCACCGCCATGCGCGAATCCGCGGCGTTCGCAGAATCATTCGACCTCCGGCTGCACAGTCACGTCGCCGACGACCCGGACGAGGAGGCATTCGTCGGCGCCAGATACGGCCGCCGGCCGCTGGACGTCTACGCCGACCTCGGCTGGCTCGGCGAGCGCACCTGGTTCGCCCATGTCATCTATCCGAACAACCGTGAAATCGCCGAACTCGCACGCACCGGCGTGTCCGTGGCGCACTGCCCGAGCATGACGATGATCGACGGCGGCCTGCCGGGTGGCCCGCCACCCATCCGCGCCATGCTCGATGCCGGCGTGAACGTCAGCATCGGCTGTGACGGTGCGACGGCCGCCGACCACCAGTCGCTGTGGCTCGAGACCAAGATGGCGATGCTGCTCAGCAGGCAGCGGGAGGGGCGCGCCGCCGCGATGAGCGCGCGCGATGCCCTGTGGATGGCCACCCGCGGCGGTGCCACCGCCCTGGGCCGTGCGGGGGAGATCGGCCAGCTGACGCCTGGCGCCAATGCCGATGTGTCGGTGTGGCGGATGGACACCCTGCCGTATGCCGGCGTGCTCGACGATCCGGTCACCGCGCTGATGCAGTGCGGGCCGGCGTGGGCGTGGCACACCATTGTCGGTGGCCGGTTTGTGGTCCGCGACGGCCGGCCGGTGACCATCGACGTCCCACGCGAACTCGAACGGCACCGCCGCGCCGCCGAGCGGTTACAGCGGGGCTGACCGCACGCCGAGATCGACGACAGGGCTGTGAAACCCGGCCGGCAGCAGCCTTCTCGTCGATCTCGGCGCACACGGCGACTCGACTCGACTCGAGCCGACTACGGCTTGATCCGGATCTGCCCCGGCTTCCACAGCCCCGAGCGTGTCGCGGTCCCCAGCTCGATCTGCGCGGGCTGCGCATCGACGATGGTGTCGAACTTGCGTAGTGAACCCCAGTCCTGGCCCCAGTCGCGGGACAGGTAGGTGGCCATCACGTGCGCGCGCAACAGCAGGTCGCTGATCCCGAGCAGGCCGCCGTTCATGCCGTCCTGCCAGGTGTCGGTGCTCTGCAGCTTCGCGTAGTAGTCCGGGGTGATCCTGAACCGGGGGATCTCGGTGACGCCGTTGGCGTGCAGCATCGGGTGCTGGCACGGGAACACCAGGCCCACCGCCCAGTCCATCATGACCGGCTGCTCCGAGCCCACGTACTCCTGCACCGAGCGCAGCTCGGGTACACGCGGCGGCGTCACGGCCACCCAGTCACCCTGTGTCAGCGACCGATCGTCGGCCACGACCCGGACGAACTGGGCATCGGCAGGCATGTCGGAGCGCGCATACCGCAGGTTCCGCCACGACGGCGTGATCCCGACGTCGTAGGGGGTCAGCCGGCCCGCGGGAACGGGTGCGCCGTCGGGGCCCGGACGCGCGTATTCCAGTTCGACGGGTTGGCCCTCGGTGCGCCCGTCGGCGACGCTGTCACCGGTGATGGTGCCCGCCGCGGTCACCACCACCAACGGGTGCGCGTCATCGGGTTCGGGCAGCCGGTACCACGCCGAGGACAGCGTGCTCTGCTGCTGCGGCCCGTCGGAGTAGCTGCCGGCCACCGGGACCTTCGTGGGGTCGAGGCCGTACGGCAACGGCACCGTCGAACCGTTGACGCCCGGCGTGCTCAGCTTGACCGGCTGGTCCCAGTCGTAGTCCGTGCCCGGTTTCGGATTGTTGAGCCGAATCGATTCGGCGACAATGCGATCCGGTATGCCGTTGGGCGTGAATCCGACCGGCTTCTCGCCGCCGAGGGGGCCGAGCGGGCCGTAGTCACCAGGCAGCGGGGTGAGGAACCCGTCGTTGGTGTCGGGTTCGACCAGCACGTCGTCGGCCATGCCGCACCCACCGGCGAACGCCCGCAGGTTGGCCCAGGCGTTGGAGTAGGTGGGGTATTGACGCACGGCGCCGATCGCCATCGATGCCACGAACGCCACCACCATGAAGGCCGCCGCGAACGAGATGGGCGCCGCGGTCAGCCAGCGCACGGCGCGGGTGTCGCCGGCATCACGCGGCGCGAAATGCAGATACAACGCATAGAGCGCCGCTGCCGCGAACAAGATGAAGAAGATCGTGCTGACGGTGAGGCCACCGATGGCGGGCACGTCGTTGTTGAACGGCACGCCGAAGGTCGAGACGTACCACCAGCCGTTGGTCGAGGCCCAGCACAACGCCAGCAGGAACAGCACGGCGGCCAGGAACGTCATCCGGTTGCGCGCCCAGCGCAGCACCGGGGGACCCACCAGTACGGTGGCCAGCGCCGCCATCGCGGCGCCCACGGCGGCGAACAACCCGAAATGGTGCACCCACTTGGTGGGGGTGAACATCAAGCAGAACATGGTGGCGAAGATGATGCCCATCAGGCGCCAGGCCGGTCCGCGCGCGACGCCGGGAACTCGCTTGCGGCGCAACATGATGAACATCGCCGCGAACAGCGACAGCGCGGTGATGAAGAAGCCGAACCGGCGCGAGATCGAACCGTCGACGGTCTGCAGGATCAGATAGTAGTACCGGAGGTTCTCGGTGTACCACTCCTGGCTCGGACCGATCGCCGTGCGAATCCTGGTGGCTTCCAACACCGTTGCCAGGGTCTGGTCGGCGAACACCACGGTCAGCACCACGGTGCCGGCCGCCAGCAGCGGAGCCAGCAGCGGCCACAGACCCACAACTTTCCTGCGCCGCACCAGGATCCGAAGGATGGGGCGACCGCCGGCGAGCAGCGCGGCGACCGCGATGAGCCCGGTGGGCTGGATACCCAAGGTGAACGCGGCGCTGACGATCGCCAGGGCCGCCGGTGTCAACCGACCGGAGATCACGGCGCGTTCGATCAGCACGTAGGTGATCAGTGCACCGGTGGCGATCTGGCCCTCGGGGCGCAGGCCGTTGTTGAACGGCATCCAGGCGGCCAGCAGCACCATTCCCGCGGCCCACAGCGCGGCGCGGTTCTCGACGACCGCGGGTCCAAGTCGTGGCAGCACTTCCCGCGACAGCAGCAGCCAGCACACCAGCGCGCAGATCAGGTCGGGCAGGCGGATCCAGATGCTGGCATCGCTGACGTGGGTCATCAACGCCAGCACGTTGTAGTACCACCCGAACGGATCCTCCGGGCTGCCGAACCAGCGGAAGTAGTTCGACATGTAGCCCGCCTGATCGGCCACCCGGGCCATGGCGAGGATGTAACCGTCGTCGGAGGAGTTGGCGCCCGCGACGTACCAGAACAGGAATCCGAGGACCACCGCGACGTCGACGATGGTGAGCGTGCGCCAGCGCTGCGGGATCAACCGGTGCATCCGCCGGCCGTCGAGCCGGTCCAGCCGCCACAACGCCAGCAGCGCAACGACGGTCGAGGCGACGCCGAGCAGGATCGCGGCGAGTTTCAGGAGCGTCGGTTTGGTGGTGAACCGGGTGTCGATGGTCGCCGACACCGACATCGCGGGCGGCGCGGGTCCGGTCAGGTCGGTGAAGACACCGACGATCGCCGGACGCAGGTTGGGATCGGGGAAGCCGGTGCGCTGCGGGGTGCCGTCGGTCTTGTTGAGGCCGACGAACGTCGCGTACGTGCCGTCACTGGACGACGTGATGTCGATGCGCTGGCATTGCGGGCTCAACACCCGCTCGCGTGCCACCGACGCCACCACGACGTTGCGCACGATCACATCGACACGCTGCGCGGTGGCGTTGACGAGCATGGCGTTGAGCGCGGCCTGCTTGCCGTCGGCCGGGGCGGTGCCGAACACCAGGCCACCCGACGGCGGTAGTGACCGGATCGCCGAACACGGGATGCTCGCCGTCAGGGACACCGGCGCCTGCGAGATCAGGGGTGCGGTGACGTTGCTGAACTGACCGCCCTGCGGCCAGTTCAGCGTGGCCGTGGTCTGCACCACCGGCAGCAGAGGGGTGGCAACGGACAACACGAAGCCCACCAGGCCGGCGATCATCGCCACCCAGCGCGCGATGGTCACGTCGCCGGACCTCGCGGCCCATGGGACCGCCGTCTTGTCGACCGGTGCGCTCATCTGCTCCCTCATGGCAGCGCCCTGATCGGTCCGCTGCGATGCCACCCGAACACGCGGGTGACGCCCTGCTCGATCGCGGCTTCGGGGGCCACCGACGCGGGCACCACGCGGTCGAAGCGTTCGATCGAGCCCCAGTCGCGGTACCAGTCGTCGCGCAGGTAGGTCGGCACCGAGGAGGTACGCAGCAGTGCCTGGATGAACAGGAAGGGTCCGCCGCCCTGGGCGGACTGCCATTGGTTCGAGGACACCACCACCTGCTTGAAGTTGGGCAGGATCCGGTATTCGGGTAGTTCGGCCACACCAAGGTGTTCGGAGAACGGCCGCTGGCACGGGAAGTTGGCCGCGGTGGCGATGTCCATCAGGACCGGCGTCTGGTCACCGAGGAACTGTTGGGCCGTCTGCAGGACGGGAACCCGCGGCGGCGTGAAACCGAACCACTGGTCGTCGGATAGGTTCGGGTCGTCGGCGACGATGCGCGCGACGTTGGCCTCGGGCGGCGCCCACGACAGCGGGAACCGCAGGTTGCGCCATGCTTTCTGCGGGACGACGTCGATGGGTTGCACCTCGCCGAGTGCACCAAAGGTGCCGTCGGGACGGCGGACACCCCACTGCAGTTTGAGTGACTGCCCGTAGTTGAACGCGCCTTCTTCGTCGTAGGACCAGATGGCACCGGCGGCGGCGATCGTGACCAGCGGACGGTCCGGCGTGCGCGGCGGCAGTTCGTACCAGGCGGAGGTGGCCTTCGCGGCAAGGCGATTCTCCTTGAAGCTGCCCAACACCGGGGTGCGCTTCGGGTCGAGCCCGAACGGCAGGAAGACGCGCGATCCGTTGACACCCTCCGGGCCGTAACCGCCGCCGGTACCCGCCGAGTAACCGACGCCGACATTCGGCTTGTCCGATGGGGCAGGCGAATTGACGGTGCCCGGATTGCCGACCACCGGTTCGGCGGGCTCCAGGGTGTCGCTGATGCCGTTGGGGTCGAAGCCGATCGGGTTCTCGCCGCCGAGCGGGCCGTACTGCCCGAACTGCTGTCCCGCGGCCGGTTGCAGCATGCCCGCGTTGGTATCCGGTTCGACCAGCACGTCGTCGGCCATCGCGCAGGCGTCGGCCCCGAGACCCGAACGCAGCGCCGCGACGTTGGCCTTGGCCGTGGTGTAAGCGGGGTACCGCTGGACGAAACCCTTGGCCATGGACGCGACCTCGAGCACCACCATGATCGTCGCGACGACGAGCAGCGGTGTCGACGACAGCGCCCGGTTGCGGCCTGTGTTCTTGACCTCGGTGTGCCCGGCGTAGTCCATCCGGAAGTGCAGCCAGCCGGCGATCAGACCGGTGACGATGGCCAGCGCCAGGAACATCGACGTGACGGGGTGGCCGGCGAGCACAGGCTGTTTGTCGAACCACGGCGCGCCGTAGTTGCCGACGTAGAACCACCCGTTGATACCCGACGTCGCCCACGCCAGGACGAACAGCAGCGCCGTGACGTACAGCGCGAGATTGCGTCGGCTGTGCAGACCGACCCGGGAGAACGCGAACGCCGTCACGGCACCGAGAGCGCCGGCCAGTCCGGCGAAGACGCCGAACTGGATGGCCCACTTGGTCGGGGTGAAGGTCAGCAGGAGCAGGCCGATGGCGGTGCTGCCGAGCAGCCGCCACAACGGCCCGCTCGCCGCACCCGGCACCTGGCCGCGGCGCAACACGACGGTGAGCATGCCGAACAGGCACAACAACATCACCAGGACGGCGAAGCGCCGGGTCAATGATCCGTCGACGCTTTCCTCGACCGTGAGGAAGTAGTAGCGCAGGAAGTCCTGGTACCACGCGATGGTGGGGCCGACGACGTACTTGATGCGGGCCGACTCGGCGACGGTGGCCAGCGTCTGATCGCGGAACACCACGATGAAGATCAGCGACAGCGCGGCCACCAGCGGAGCCAGTTGTGGCAGTAGACCGTCGGTGGCCCGGCGGCTGGTGACGACACGGCCGATCGCGCGGGCGCCGACCAGCAGCGGCGCCAAAGCGATCAGACCTTGCGGCGCGAGGGTGACGCTGAAGACCGCCACGACGATCGCCAGCGCGGCGGGCCACAGCCGCCGGGTGCCGATCGAGCTCTCCACCAGCGCCCATACCGCGAGCGCACCGAACGCGATCAGCGGTTCGGGTCGCAGGCCGTTGTTGAACGGCAGCCAGGCGGCCAGGAACACCGCACCTGCCGTCCACATCGTGATGCGGTTCCTGGCGAGCGCGCGACCCAGGCGCGGCAGCGCCCAACGACTCAGGATCAACCAGGTGGCGATGCCGGCGATCGTGGCGGGCAACCGCATCCACACGCCGGCGGTGCTGACTGCGGCCAGATGCGCGAGCACCGACTGGTACCAGTCGAACGGTGCTTCGGTGGCCCCGTAGTAACGGAAGTAGTTGGCGGAGTAGCCGGCCTCACCGGAGACCCGGGCGATGGTCAGGTTGTAGCCGTCGTCGGAGCTGATGGCGCCGATGACATGCCAGAGCAACAGCGTTCCGATCACTCCGACATCGGCGACCCAGGTCGCGATGCCGACGCGGCACAGTCGCCGCCAGGCGTGGCGCACCCGTCGGCCGGCACGGCGGTCGAGCACGACGAGCGCGATGAAGGAGGCGATGACACAGGCCACGCCCAGCACCATCACCGCGAGTTTGAGTGCCGTCGGCGACGTGATGAACCGGGTGTCGACGTCCACCCGCGCGGACAGTCCCGGTTGGGCTGGGACCTGCAATTCGGTGAAAATGCCTGCGACTTGGGGCTTTTTCTCGACCGGCAGGGTGCCCACACCGTCCGGGAGGCCGGTGAACTCGGCGCCGACGCCGCCGACGTTGGCCCAGATGTGCAGTGTGCTGCAGGCGCCGGACTGCACCGCGGCGCGAGGGGCGGCGACCGCGACGGTATCCCGGAACGCGACGAACACGGTGTCCGCCGTGGCGCGGACGAAAAGGCCGTTGCGACTGGCGTCGATACCTCCGGGCGGAGCGGTGGAGAACACCAGGCCGCCGGCAGCGGGCAGTGACGACACGGCACTGCAGGGGATCGAGACGTCGAGTGCCAACGGTGCGCCGGAGACCAGCGGCGCGGTGACATCAGAGACGGTGCTTTGGCTGCCGTTCGACGGCGGGGCTTGCGGCCACAGGATCGTGGCGGTGGTCTGATTGACCGGCAAAAGGGGTGTGAGCCCGCAGAGCACGATGCCGACGACACCCGCGATCAGGGCGGTCAATCGGGCGATGCGGTGTGCGGGCACGAGGCTCGATGGTAGGCGACGGACATGGGCACCCCTGCGACGCAGGGCCGATACGGAGCTGTGAAGCTACGGCCGGCGGTCGGGACCATGCGCCGCCAACTGGATGTCTCCGCCGTAGTGCTCGAGGACGCGGCGGTCCATGACGTGCCGCCACAGTGGCGGAATCAATGCCAGCAGGATCATGGTGGCGTACCCGGCGGGTAGTTGCGGGGCATCGGGATGGGCCCGCAGCGTCTGGTACCGGCGGGTGGGGTTGGCGTGGTGGTCGGAATGCCGCTGGAGCTGGAAAAGGCACGCGTTGGCGACGATGCTGTCGCTGTTCCAACTGTGCTGCGGCCCAACCCGCTCGTAGCGCCCGGTCGGCAGTTTCCGGCGACGCAGCCCGTAGTGCTCGAGATAGTTGACCGCCTCCAGGAGGCAGAAGCCGAGCACCGCCTGGCCCGCCAGCCACGGCAACACCACTGGGCCGAACCACACCGCCAGCACTGTGATCAACGCCGCACTCATCAGCCAGGCGTTGAGCACGTTGTTGCGCAGGCCAAACCGGTGGTGGCCACGGCGGGCCAACCGGGCCGACTCGGTCGTCCATGCCGAGCGCACGGCACCCAGGACCGAGCGGGGGATGAAGTGGTACAGGCTCTCCCCGTACCTGGAGCTCGCCGGGTCTTCGACCGTGGCGACGCGGATGTGGTGGCCGCGGTTGTGTTCGACGAAGAAGTGGCCATAGCAGGTCTGGGCCAGCGCGATCTTGCTCAGGAGGCGCTCGCTGCGTTCGCGCTGATGCCCGAGTTCGTGGGCGGCGTTGATCGCGATACCGCCGACGATGCCGACGGTGACCATCAGGCCGAACTTGTCGACGAAGGTCATCGTGGTCCATCCACCGCCGCTCCACAGCCAGCATGCCAGGGCCAGTGAGAGGTATTGCAGAGGCAGGTAGAGGTAGATGACCCAGCGGTAGAAGCGGTCGTCGGCGACACGGGCCAGCGCCTCGTCGGATGGGCGTTTCGAGTCGGCGCCGACGAGGCGGTCGAGGACGGGAACCACCCCGAAAGCCAGGATCGGACCGAACCACCAGAAGACCGCGCTCCCCGTCAGGTGTGCGCCGAGGAAGGCCTCGAACACCAGCGCGGCCACCGCCGATCCGCACAGCCAGCGGTAGCGCTTCGCGCGCGGCCCGCCGCGACGGTTACCAGCTAAGGGCAGACGTATTTGCCTGCGCGACGGTATGTCGGCAGGTTCGCCCGACGACCGTGTGTCTTGCAGATCTGACAGCATTTGATCACCTTGCTACGACGACTATCGCAAACAATATAGAACAGGTAACATCCATTCGCGCACAGAAATCTTCTTCGCCGCGTGCAGGGTCGGCCCTGCGAGCGGTGGGGCTGAGTCATGTGCGTTATGTGACAAGAACAGCGAAGAGATGCCTTTGACTACGGCAGATCAATTGAGCCGAGGCCGCGGTATCGGGCCTCGTCTGACGCGCGCCGCGTCGAGCCAGGCGCTCCGGCGTCCCTATCGGGTCGTACTGGCTAACCCGTGGCGGTCATCGTAGTTAATTTCTTTTACTTTGCCTAATGATCTCGGTGCGGGTTCCGCACCGTCCTGTGAGGGGGTCGGCATGCAGGATCTGTCCCGGCGCACGTTTCTGGGAACGGCCCTCGGCGTGGCCGTGGGCGCGGTCGGTGCGGGCCTGTTCGAGCGGGCGTCGCGGCACAACGAGGCAGTCGTCCGGCGCCACTACGACGCGATCGTCGTCGGCAGCGGCTACGGCGGTGGCGTCTCGGCGCTGCGGCTCGGACAGGCTGGAGTGCGCACCCTCATCCTCGAAATAGGCAGGCTGTGGAACACGCCGGACACCGACGGCCGGCGGTTCACCCGGATGCTGCCCGCCGACACCCGCGCCGGATGGTTCACCGATGTGCCGCCCAGCCTGGTGCCGTCGTTCCGCGGTGTGTCGATGGCACAGGTGGCGGCACACACACCGTCGACCCAACCGGTCCAGGCCGGCATCTGCGACAAGTCTCCGCACGGCGCGCACGACATCTTCCGCGGTGTCGGGGTCGGTGGCGGATCCCTGGTGAACGCCGCCATCGCGGCCATTCCCACGGTGGATCAGGTGCGTGCCGCATTTCCCGACATCGATCCCGGCCGGTTCCTCGGCACCTACACGCAGCGGGCCGGCGACATGCTGCGCATCAACCACCGGGACATGGACTGGTTCGAGCGCACGCCGTGGTACCAGTACGCACGGGTGGGCCGGAAGTACGCGGCCGCCGCGGGATACGGCGTCGACTACAACGGCAGCGCCTACTCGTTCGACTACATGCGGCGCGAGGAGGCCGGCGAGGTCCCGCGTTCGGCGCTGGATTTCGAGCAGCAGTTCGGGAACAACCACGGCCGGGCCGGCAGTGTCGACCAGACCTACATCGCTGCGGCCCTCGCCACCGGAAACGTCACGCTGCAACCGTTGACCGAGGTCACGGGTATCCGGCGCGAGCCCGACGGTGAGTACGTGGTGTCGATCCGGGAGATCGACCGCTGGGGTCACGAGGTGGCAGCCGACGAACTCGGTTGCGACCAACTGCATCTCAATGCCGGTGTGCTGGGCACGACGCAGATCCTGTTGCGTGCCAGGGACACCGGTGTCATGCCTGATCTCAGCGACGAAATCGGACGCGGATACGGCAACAACGGTGACGTCATGACCGCGCACATGCTCGCCGACAGCGATCCCGCGGGCACCGAACAGTCGCTGCTCGGCATGATCAACATCGACGGGCGAAACGACCCGGTCAACCCTGTGTACGCCAGCATGTTCTCGATACCGCTGCCCGTCGAGACCTACATGCTGGGGTACTACGTGATGGTCAAGACGGGCGACCGGGCCGACATCACCTATGACCGTGCGACCGACGGTGTCACGGTCAACTGGTCAGCGGCGCACACGGACCATGTGGTCGAGCGCGCCAAAGCGGTGTTCGACCGCATCACCTCGGCCAACGGAGTCGAGTATCGCGATGACATCTTCGAAGGAAAAGTGTTTGCGCCCAACACAGTTCATCCGTTGGGTGGCTGCGTGCGGGGTAAGGCCACCGACTTATTCGGCCGTGTCAACGGTTACGACAACCTGTACGTCAACGACGCGTCGCTGATCCCCGGTTACCTGGGCTGCAACCCGTTCATGTCCATCACGGCGCTCGCCGAGCACAACATCGAGGGCGTCTTGCAGGGCAAGCAGACTGATCAGACTTAGCGAGATCCCGGTCAGGACTGTCGCAGCGGTGCCGGGCTCCACAACCCGCTGCGGGTCGCGGTGCCCAGATCCAGCCGGGCCGGTTGGGCATTGGTGTAGAACGGTGCCAACCGCTGCAGTGCGCCCCAGTCGCGGAACCAGTCATCCTGCAGATAGGTGGGCACGCTCGTCGCGCGGAACAGCAACTCGCTGATCCCCAGCGGCCCGCCGCCGATGTAATCCATCACCGGTGAGTTGGCCTCGGCACCGAACCGGTCGGGCAGGATCCGCCACTTCGGCACCTCGGTCACACCGTTCTGGTGCCCGAACGGCCGTTGACAGGGGAACGCCAGCCCCACCAGCCAGTCCAGCAGGACCGGGTCCTGCGAGCCGACGACGTCCTGCAGGCTGCGCAACACCGGGATCCGCGGTGGTGTCACCGCGATCCAGTGTTGCGGCGACAGATCGTCGTCGGAGGCCACCAGCCTGATCTGTGTGGCCTCGCGGGGGATCGCCGACAGCGGCGCACGCAGGTTGCGCCACGACGGCGACGCGCCGACGTCGCCGAACGTGACCGAGCCGCCGGGCTCGTTGCGCTGGGCCTGTTCGTCGGTGGCCCACTGCACCACCACTTCGCCGTTGTCGAAGCGGCCGGCGGCCGAGACCACCAGCAGCGGTCCCGCGTCGTTGCGGGCGGGCAACCGGTACCAGGCCGAGCGCATCATCGCGGGCTGCTGCACGCCCGAGCGCCAGCTGCCGAGCACCGGCGTGCGGGCCGGGTCCAGGCCGTACGGCAGGCGGGCGCGCGAACCGTTGACGCCGGTGGTGGCGGTGGTGCCGCCCTCGGTGCTGGCCTCGTTGGTGGTGTTGTCGCCTGTGTCGGTGTCGGCGAAGTTCCCGCCGCCGGCCGGTTCGCTGACCGGGTCGGCGGTGACGTCGGTGGGAATACCGTTGGGCGAGAACCCTGTTGACGTCACGCGGCCGAGCGCTTCGCCGACTGGCACGTCGATCGGGGTGAGCATGCCGTCGTTGGGGTCCTGTTCGACCATCACATCGTCGGCCAGCCCGCACGTCTTACCCGTCAACGCCTCGAGGTTTGACCGGCCCACCGACCAGGCGGGGTACTGGGCCGTCATCCCCAGCGTCAGCGTCAGCACCTCGAAGAACACCAGTGCCCATGCCGCGATGGCCAGCGGCGAACGCAGGACGCGGCCCGCCCTGGTCGGCTGCCATGGTTTCTCGCCGTGCGCCGAGAAGTGGAAGTAGACCGCAAGCAGCAGCGCCAGGATGGACAACCCGAGCAGCATCGTCGAGATCCCGAAATGCCATTCGGGCGACTGATTCGACCATGGCACACCGAAATTCGACACATACCACCAGCCGTTGACGCTGGAGAACGACAACGCCATCGCGAACAGCACCACCGCGGCGAAGATCGTGCGGTTGCGTCGCGATTTCATCGCAGCCGCCGTGACCGCCACGGCGGCCAGTGCGCCCAGCGACCCGGCCAGCCCGGCGAACACGCCGAAATGGTGGGTCCACTTGGTGGGGGTGAGCATCAACGCCAGGAACGAGATGATCGTGATGCCGATGATGCGCCGGCTCGGACCGGCGGCGGTGCCCGGAATCCGGCCCTTGCGCAACGACATCGCCACCGAGACAGCCAGTGCGACCAGCAGTGCCAGCACCGCGAAACGGCGGGCGATCGATCCATCGGGGGTCGGCAGGAACAACCGTTCATAACGGGTGTGCTCCTCGAACCACGCCAGGCTGGGGCCGACGGCCGACTTGAATGTGCTGGCCTGGATCTCGCCGACGAACGTCTGGTCGCGGAAGATCAGGATCGCGGTGACCGTGACGGCCGCGAGGATGGGCGCCAGCAGCGGCCACAATCCGAACCGCCCGGACCGGCGATGCAGGATCGTCCGCAGCGGGCCGATCGCCACCAGCAGCGCACCGATGGATGCGATACCGGTCGGTCCCGAGAACAGCGTCAGTGCGCCGAGAATGCAGGCGATGGCGACCGGCAGCAGCCGGCTCGTGGCCACGGCGCGCTCCACCGAGCACCAGGTGAGCAGGATGCCCAGCGCGATGATCGGTTCCGGGCGCAGGCCGTTGTTCAGCGGCAGCCAGAATGCCAGGAACATCCCGGCGGCGGTCCACTTGGCGGCGGTACTCGATTTGACCGCGCTGCCGAGCCGAGGGAGCACCTCGCGGCTGATCACCCACCAGCACGCCAGCGCCATCAGCAGCGTGGGCAGCCGCATCCAGACGCTCGTCGTGCTGACGTGCGCCCACAACGCCAGCAGATCGTAGTACCAGCCGAACGGCGCCTCGGGGGTGCCGAACCAGCGGTAGTAGTTGGCCATGTAGCCCGCGTGTTCGGACACGCGTGCCATGGTCAGGATGTAGCCGTCGTCGGAGGTGTTGGCGCCGACGAAATGCCACCACACCAGGACCACCACGACCAGGCTGTCCAGCCACGAAATCGACCACCAGCGCGACGGCAGGAACCGGCGGTGCCGCACGCCGTCGGCGGTGTCCAGGACGTGCAGGGCGATCAGCGCGGCGATGGTCATGGCGACGCCGAGGATCATCGCGATGAGCTTGAGTACCGTCGGGGCGCTGCTGTAGCGCGTGTCGATGGTTGCCGACAGCGACAGGCCCGGCGGAGCCGGCCCGGACAGATCGGTGAACACCCCGACGATCTGCGGCCGGAAGTCGTAGCCGCCGCGCTCGCCGCGCAGCGGTGCGGCGGGGTCGTCGGGCGTCTGGTCGGTGCCGTCGGCCTCGGTGAGCCCGACGAACTCCGCGGTCACCTTGTCGGCGTGGGCCGTGAACGTCAGTTTCTCGCACCGCGGGCTCAGCACGGCGGTCATCGGCGCCACCACCACGGGAGTGTTGCGGACGATGACGTTCAGGTTGTTGTTGGCGCGTTCGATCAGCAGGCCGCGGTCGACGGCCTTGGGTGCCTGCTTGGGCACCGTCGACAACAGCACGGTACGGCCGGCGTTCTGCGGGCCGCCCAGCGCCGCGGCCATCTGACAGGGCACGTCGATGGTGAGGTCGGTGGCGACATAGGAGATCAGCGGTGCGGTGACGCTGTCCAGGACACCGTTCTGCGGCCAGTTGAGCTGTGCGGTGGTCTGCTTGATCGGCAGGAACGGCGTGGCGACCGCCAGCAACGTCCCCAGCAGGCCGGCTACGACGGCGACGACGCGCGCGGTTCGGTAGTCGGCCCGCGCTGTGGGGGCGGGCGCCGCGTCGGTCACGGAGGTAGATGGTAATTGGCCAGCCATCAGCGGGGATTTCTGATCGCGAGGATGAACGGCCCGATGGCCTTCACAGTGAAGTGCGGTTCGGCGAACAACGCGGAGTCGAGTTCGATGGTGTACCGGCGCACGTTGGGCTGGTTGGGGTAGACATCCTGCGCCAGCCGCAGCGTGTAGGCGTCGTTGGCGCCCCGGCGCATCAGGAACACCGCGGGCGGCTCCCACGGCAACCCGTCGAGCTTGGCGGCGAACTCGTCGGCCGTCTTGAGGTCCGCCCACTCCTCCATGGCCGCGGCCCGCTTGTCGAACTCCGCCAGCGGGTTGGCGTAGTGCGATGTCAGACCCTGGAAGCCCAGGTAGGGATAGAACGAGAGGAAGCTGTAGTCGGCGGTCACCACCACGGTCTGGTCCCGCGGCTTACCGGTCGCGGCCTGGATGGCCTTGTCGATCTCGCTGTAGAACTTCTCGGAGCCGGGCGGCCTGCGGTCGCCGCGCTGGCCGTATCCGTCGGTGTCGGTGTAGGCGACCGACAGGTCGGGCCGCAGCGTGTCGGGGATGTCCTGGCTGAACGCCATCGCGCCGACCAGCCCGATGGCCGCCGCGACCGGCAGCAGCCTCCGAGTCCAGCGGGTCGCGGCCAACTGGGCGACCTCGATGAAGCCGAACGCGCCCGCCGCGGCCAGCAGGGTGGTCAGCGTGGGCTGCAGCCGGAACGACAGCAGCGTGGTGCCGACCAGCGTTGTCAGCATCGACAACAACGACCACAGGTAGATGGTCAGCACTCCGACGGTCAGGGCACCCGCGCGCACCGATGAACGGGCCCGCACGATCAACCAGATGGTGCCGAGCATGCACAGGGCGCCCAGCAGCGAGAACTGCAGCATCGGGAACGTCAGGACGGCGCCGTCGGCGGGCAGGTAGTGCTGGGCGCTGCCGGTGTCGGCCATCGGTCCACGGACGGCACGGAGCAGGAATGGCAGCCACGTGATGAGCGCGATGGCACCCGCGATCACACCGATCACCACCAGGCGTAGCAGCGGTTCGATGCTGCGCCGGCTGATGGCCACGACCACCGCCATCACCGTGACACTGAGCGCCGCCAGTCCGAGCAGCAGTGTGTAGAACGTCGCCGTCACACCCAGGAAGATGCCGACCCCGACGACCGCGCCCCAACCGCGCCGGCTGGCGCGGAGCCCCGACCAGGCCAGCACCAGCACCGGCGCCAGCAGCATCGTGATCATCGCGCTGTACGGCTCGGGTGAGGCGTAGGCCAGTGTCACCGCCGCGGTCGCGGCCGTGACGATCAGGGCGTACTCGAACCGGATCAGCCGGTTCCACAACACGAATGCCAGCACCACCGCGATCGCGATCGAGGTGATCGCCCACGGTTTGTACATCTCCCAGCCCGGCGTCCCGGTCAGGGCCGCGGCCCGGCCGCCGATCCAGAACCACCCCGGCGGGTAGAACGGTGGCAGGTTCGCATACGTCATGTCTCGCAGCGCCGCGCTGTCGGTCAGCCGCGTCACGTACTCGGTGCGGAACTGCTGATCCACGGAGATGCCGAACAGGTAGAGCTTGGTGGCACCCAGCGGCATCCCGAGAGTGGCCACCACGAACGCGGTCAGGAACACCACCGCGGTCAGCTCGGCGATCAGCCGTCTGCCGCGCCGCCACAGCCAGCCCGCGCCGAAAAGTGCCGCCAGGCAGACGAACTGGCCTACGGTGGTCAGCGCGTACAACTGGTTCGACGACGGGAACGCGGGCCACTCGACCCGGCCGATCGCCATCAGGGCGACAACACAGACCACCACGGCGATCGCGGTGGCCAACGCCATGCGGCCGGATACCCGCGCGGAGTCCAGTAACGCCGCCCTCACCATGTGATCCCCCGGATCAGATGGGCAGCTTGCGGAAGATCGGCCGCGGGATGTGCCGCAGCACCATCATGACGTAGCGGAATGCGCCGGGCGCCCACACCAGATCCTTGCCCCTGGCCGACGCGGTGACGGCCAGGTCGGCGACGTATTCCTTGTCGACGGTCAGCGGGGCCTCTTTGACGTGCGCGCTCATTCGCGTGCGCACCTGGCCGGGCCTGATCACCAGTACGCGAACACCGAACTCGCGCAACGCCTCTCCGAGTCCGAGGTAGAAGCCGTCCAGGCCGGCCTTGGTGGATCCGTATACGAAGTTCGACCGGCGCACGCGTTCACCGGCCGCCGAACTCATCGCGATGATCTGGCCGGACCCCTGGGCGCGCATCTTCTCGCCCACCAGTACACCGACTGAAACCGCTGCGGTGTAGTTGATTTCGGCGATCTGCACAGCCTTACGCTGGTTCTGCCACAGTTCCTCGGCATCGCCGAGTAGTCCGAAGGCGACGATCGCCACATCGACGTCGCCACCGCTCCACGCCTCGTCGACCACCTTAGGGTGGCTCTCGGTGTCCACGGCATCGAAGTCGACCAGTTCGACCGACCTCGCGCCCGCCTTGCGCATCTGCGCGACAGCGTCCTCGCGGCCCGGGTCGTCGGGCAGCGCGGCCAAGATGACCCGGGCGCCGGCGTTTCTGAGATATCGCGCGCAGATCGCCAGCCCGATCTCCGACGTGCCGCCGAACAGCAGGATGGTCTGTGGGTTACCGGTGGCATCAAAAACCATCTAGGAAAGCTCCAAACGTCGGGCCATGTCGGACATGAAGACCCCGTCGGGATCGACCTTCCTGCGCACGGCGATCCACTCGTCGATGCGCGGGTACATGGCGTGAAACATCTCGGCTGTGGTCCGGGAATCCTTAGCGGTGTACAGCCTGCCGCCGAACTCGAGCACCCGCCGGTCCAGGTCGTTGAGGAATTCGTTGAGGCCGGCCTTGATCGGGAAATCGACACAGACGTTCCAGCCGGGAATCGGAAAGCTCAGCGGCGCTTGGTTACCCGGCCCGAAGAGCTTGAACACATTGAGGAACGAGTAGTGCCCCGAGCGCTGGATGTCGTAGATGATGCCCTTGAACTCCTCGACCGCCTCGGTGGGCACCACGAACTGGTATTGGCCGAAACCGGCTGAGCCGTAAGCCCGGTTCCACTCCCCGAACATGTCGAGGGGGTGGTAGAACTGGGTCAGGTTCTGCACCTTGCCGCGGTAGGTGCCCGACTTGCGGTACCAGAGTTCGCCGATCGGGCCGAAGGTGTACTTGTTGGCGAGTCCGTTGGGAAAGACGTCGGGCAGCGTGAGCAGTTGCGGCGCATCGAATTTCAGCGGATTACGTTGCAACTTCTTGGGCAGCTGGTCGAGTTTGGCCAACGAGCCGCGGGAGATGGCCGCGCGACCCAGTTTCGGTGGCGCGCTGATGGCATCGAACCATGCGCTGGAGTAGGTGTAGTTGGCTTCACTACCGTCGCTGTGGAATGCGATGGTCTCGTCGAGAGTCGCGGTGACATCACCGTCGGCGATGAAATAGGCGGTTTCCGTCGGCGTCATCTCGATCGTGGCGCGCAGGATGATGCCCGTGAGCCCGTTGCCACCGACGGTGGCCCAGAACACGTCGGCATTCTCGCCGTCGGGGGTCAGATGCAGGATCTCGCCGCCCGCGGTCAGCAGTTCCATCGACCTGACATGGTTGCCGAAGCTGCCTGCGCTGTGGTGGTTCTTACCGTGGATGTCGCAGGCGATGGCGCCCCCGATGGTCACCTGCCGGGTGCCGGGCAGCACCGGAACCCACAGGCCCAGTGGCAGCGCGGCGCGCATCAGCTGGTCGAGGTTCACGCCGCCGTCCACGTCGACGAGATGGCTGTCGGCATCCATCGAGTGGATGACGTCCAGCGCCGTCATGTCGACGACCAGACCGCCGCCGTTCTGCGCGTTGTCGCCGTAGGAGCGGCCGAGCCCGCGGGCGATCACACCTCGGCTGTCGGCCCGGGCGACCGCTTTCGCGATTTCCTCGGGATCCGGCGTCGCGAGCACCTGGGCCACCGTCGGTGCGGTGCGTCCCCAGCCCATCAGGCGTCGCGTCGTGAGTTCAGACATCGCTCAGAAGGGTACCGCTAGAGCCGGTGGGCTCAGCGCAGCCGGAAGATCACGGCCCGCTGCACGATGAAGTTGATCACCGTCGCGGTGCCCTGGGCTATGACGAACGCCACCGGCACCCGCCAGGGCTGGCCTTCGAACTGCACATAGAAGAGGTAGTTGATGCCCACCTGGACGGCGTAGGTCAGGGCGTAGAGCGCCATGACCGCGATGAAACGGGCTCTGCTGGGAGCGGCCCGGAACGTCCACCTGCGGTTGATCAGGTAGGCGGTGGTGGTGCCCGCGATGAAGCTGAGGGTTTTGGCGACGTTGACCAGCAGGCCCAGCGCCAGGAACAGCACGTACAACCCGAAGTCGACGATCGCCGACAGGCCGCCGGTGAGGACGAAACGCACCACCTGGGTCTTCAGACTCAGGTGTG
>CAMFLL010000034.1 GCA_945957405.1 uncultured Mycolicibacterium sp.
CGCTTGCGCGGCGCCAGCGATCCTGAGCCGCTGAGCCAAGGGTGTTGACAGCGCAGGCCCCGCCCAGAGATCTTGGGCGGGGCCTGTCGCATATCCACGACAAGCAGGACAAGACAATTGGGAGAAACAGCGGTGAGTGCAGATTCGATCACGCGGGTCGGTGTGGTCGGTGCCGGGCAGATGGGCGCCGGTATCGCCGAGGTGTCGGCGCGGGCCGGCGTCGACGTCAAAGTCTTCGACGCCAGTGAGGCGCTGGTGACCGCGGGACGAGAACGTATCGCCGCATCGCTCGAGCGGGCCGTCGGCAAGGGCAAGCTCACCGAGGACGAGCGGGACACCGCGTTGGCGAACCTCACGTTCACCACGGACCTGAAGGACATGGCCGACCGCCAATTGGTGATCGAGGCCGTCATCGAGGACGAAGGCGTCAAGGGGAAGATCTTCGCCGAACTCGATGAGGTCATCGAGGACCCCGATGCGGTGCTGGCATCCAACACGTCGAGCATCCCGATCATGAAGATCGCTGCGGCCACCAAGAACCCGCAGCGTGTCCTGGGTCTGCACTTCTTCAACCCGGTACCCGTGCTCCCGCTGGTCGAACTGATCAACACCCTCGTCACCGGCGACGGGGCCGTCGCGCGCGTCGAGCAGTTTGCGGCGCAGACGTTGGGCAAGCAGGTGGTGCGCTGCCCGGATCGCTCCGGGTTCGTGGTCAACGCGCTGCTGGTGCCCTACCTGCTGTCGGCGATCCGCATGGTCGAGGCGGGTGTGGCCAGCGTCGAGGACATCGACAAGGCCGTCGTCGCCGGACTGTCGCATCCGATGGGCCCGCTGCGGCTGTCCGACCTGATCGGGCTCGACACCATGAAGCTGATCGCCGATGCCATGTTCGATGAGCTCAAGGACGCCCACTATGCGCCGCCGCCACTGCTGCAGCGCATGGTCGAAGCGGGCCAGTTGGGGAAGAAGACCGGACGCGGTTTCTACACATACTGAGCTCGGCTGCCGCGACGGTTCGGCGTCGAGCGTGCGGTCAGTGCGAAAATCCGTTGCTCAGATCGCAGTGGGCGCACGCTCGGCGTCGGCGTCGGTCAGTCACGCTTTGGCGAGGCGCTCCTTCTCATGCTCCACATCGAAATCGGCAGGCGGCCAGGACAGGTTCAGGGACTTCAACGCCTCGATGAGCAACTCGGTGATCGCCAGCCGGCTGTACCACTTCTTGTCACACGGGACGACGTGCCACGGCGCGTAGTCCGTCGAGGTCTTGTCCAGCACCGCCTGGTAGGCCTCCTGATAGCCCGGCCATTTCTCGCGCTCGTCGATATCGCCGGGGTTGTACTTCCAAAATTTGTCGGGTCGTTCGAGGCGCTCGGCGAGCCGTTGCTTCTGTTCCTCGAGCGAGACGAACATGGCGACCTTCACCAAGGTGGTGCCGGAATCGACGAGTTCCTTTTCGAAGGCGTTGATCTCGTCGTAGCGCGCACCCCACACATCAGCGGGGACGAGGTTGTGCACGCGGACCACCAGCACGTCCTCGTAGTGTGAGCGGTCGAAAACGCCGATGGTGCCGGGGAGGGGCAGCGCGTTACGGATCCGCCACAGGTAGTGATGGGCGCGCTCCTCCTTGGTGGGCACCCCGAAACTGGTGTACTTGATGCCCATCGGATTGCCCGCTCCCACAACGTGTTCGACGATGCCACCCTTGCCTGCGGTGTCCATTCCCTGCAGCACCAGCAGAACCGACGACTTGGTGTCATCCTTCTTGCCGTTGGCGTAGAGCATCTCCTGTAGTTCGGCGAACCGGGCATTGCGTTCGGCCTGCAGTTCCGGCGCGTCGGCCTTCTTGCCCTTGAACCCCGGTGTCGAGTCGGTGTCGATGTCCGACACTTTGTCGCCCGGCTGGAAAACCAGTTCCGTATGGGGTTCGTGGGTCCAGAGTGAAGGCAGATCGGTCATAGCCGCAGACACTACCGAGCGCCGACGCGAAATCAGGCGGGTCAGATCAGGTCGGTCACACCGACGCGCCGGGCAGCTCCGGCGACGGATGCGGTTGGCTGATGAACGCCGCGAGCGATCCGTTTGATTCGACGATGCCGCGCAGTGCACTCCAGGACAGCATGGTCAGGTAGTCGATCAGCTCGTCGGAGGACATCCGGCGGTGCGACATCCACGAGTGCGTCGCGAGCTGGACGCCGCCGACGATCATGTACGCCCACGGTTCGACACCTTTGGTGTCCATCCCGACTTTCTGCATGCGACGGCGGAACATCACCGCGAGCATGCCGGCGATGATCCGTTCGCTGTCGGCGATCACCTTGCTTTTGCTGGCGGAGCTGTTCGCGAAGACAAATGGATAGATTTCGGGTTCGGCGGCCACCGTTTCGACGTAGACCCGGATGATCTCGCGGGTGAGTTCGTAGCCGTCGAGATTGGTCGACAGGGCGGCCGCCATGTTGGGGATCAGCGTGGTCTGGGCGAACCGCATCATGACGGCCGTCGTCAGATCGTTCTTGTCGACGAAGTACCGGTACAGCACGGTCTTCGACACACCTATCTCAGCAGCTATTTCGTCCATGCTGACGTCACGGCCGCGCGTGCGGATGGCCTCCAGCGTGCCGTCCACCAATTCATTGCGGCGCTCGACCTTGTGTTTGTGCCAGCGTCGTTTGCGGCCGTCTATCTTGACGGGTCCGGGTAGGGGTTGTTGTGCCACGATCTCCCAGGTCCGATCACTTAGTTACACATAATAATACGATCTATGGCGGCGCCTGCCAGAATTGTGGGTCACAGTAACTAGTTCCGTCGACCCCGGTCGGTGCCCCCGTGATAGCGGATGATGGTGAAGTGGCAGCAAGACCGAACGCGGATGGTTCGCCCGGCCGCCGGAACCTCCCGGCGCCGTTCGAGGCCACGGCCGGGATCCTCGCGACGCGTGGCTCCCTGGCCGAGTCGTTCGCTGGAGCCGACCCGACGGCCGATGCCGAACGTCGGCGTGGTCTGCGGCGGATGAAGCTGGTGGCGCTGAGCTTCCTGATCGGTGCCACGGTGATCTTCCTGGCCTGCACGTGGGCGCAGAAGGGCGGCACTGCGGGGCCGTGGGTCGGCTACGTCCGCGCGGCCGCCGAGGCGGGCATGGTCGGAGCGCTGGCCGACTGGTTCGCCGTCACCGCCCTGTTCAAGCACCCGCTGGGCATCCCCATCCCGCACACCGCGATCATCCGACGTAAGAAAGACCAGCTCGGTGAGGGTCTCGGCAGCTTCGTCCGGGAGAACTTCCTGTCTCCCGAGGTGGTCGAGACCAAGCTGCGCGACGCCGAGATCGCCGGCCGGGTGGGGAAGTGGCTGTCCGAACGTGACCACGCCGAACGGGTCGCCAGTGAGGCGGCCACGGTGCTGCGGGTGCTTGTCGAACTGCTCAACGACGATGACGTCCAGCAGGTGATCGACCGCATGATCGTGCGCCGGATCGCCGAACCCCAGTGGGGCCCTCCGGTCGGGCGGGTGCTGGCACAGCTGCTTGCCGAACACCGGCAGGAGGCGCTGCTGCAGCTGTTGTGCGACCGCGCCTTCGAGTGGTCGCTCAATGCGGGGGAGACCATCGAACGGGTTGTCACCAGAGATTCGCCGAGTTGGTCGCCGCGTTTTGTGGATCAGCTGGTCGGTGACCGCATCCACCGCGAGTTGATGGATTTCACCGACAAGGTCCGACGTAACCCGAATCACGAACTGCGACAGTCGGCCACCAGATTTCTGTTCGAGTTCGCCGATGATCTGCAGAACGATCCGGCCACCATCGCCAAGGCCGAGACCGTCAAGGAACAACTGATGGCGCGCGACGAGGTGGCCAGGGCCGCCGAAACGGCGTGGAAGACGTTGAAGCGCCTCGTTCTGGACAGTGTCGACGACCCGTCGTCGACACTGCGGGCCCGGATCGCCGATTCGGTGATGCGGATCGGCGAATCACTGCGCGACGAGGCCGAACTGCGCGACAAAGTGGACAACTGGATCGTGCGCGGCGCCCAACATCTGGTGGGCCAGTACGGCGTCGAGATCACCTCGATCATCACCGAGACCATCGAGCGGTGGGATGCCGACGACGCCAGCCGACGCATCGAACTCCACGTCGGCCGGGACCTTCAATTCATCCGGATCAACGGCACCGTGGTGGGCTCGCTGGCCGGCCTGGTGATCTACACAGTGGCGCAAATCATATTCTGACCTGCGCTAACTAGTGCTTGCAATTGCTAGCACCCTCACGTACGGTGGAAACCGTCAGCTTGAGACACCACTTCGCTGATACCCGCCGGACCGAAAGGGGAACCATGTCGCAGGACGAAAAGCTTGCCGCTGTGGTGACCCATGCCGCCTCCGATATCGGAAGTTTCATCAAGGCCCAGCGCGAAGCGGCGCAGGTGTCCATCCGGCAGTTGGCAGAGAAAGCCGGTGTCAGCAATCCATACCTCAGCCAGATCGAGCGAGGGCTGCGGAAACCGTCCGCCGAGGTGCTCAACCAGCTCGCCAAGGCGCTCCGCGTATCCGCCGAGGTGCTGTACGTCCAGGCCGGGATGCTCGAACCCGCCGAGAGCAATGCAGTACGCGACGCGATCGTCACCGATATCGCGATCACGGAGCGTCAGAAGCAGGTTCTGCTCGATATCTACGCCTCGTTCCTTCAACAGAACGAAGCGGCCCTTGCGCTCGAGGGTGCCGCGGACGAGGGGTTGGCATCTGACTAGCGCTGCACTTGTAAAACGTTGAGCGACACACACATTCACTGTTCTGAAAGGAAATACATCATGGCCGAGAACCCGACCATTGAAGACCTGAAGGCCCCGCTGTTCGCCGCCGTCGGCGCCGCCGACCTGGCCCTGGCCACCGTCAACGAGATCGTTGCCACCCTGCGTGAGCGCGCCGAAGAGGCCCGCACCGAGGCCGGTACCCGGGCCGAGGAGCGTCGCGCCAAGCTGACCGCGCGTGTCGACGACACCCGCGACCGCATCACCAAGCTGCAGGAAGACCTGCCCAAGGAGTTCGGCGAGCTGCGCGACAAGCTGACCGCCGACGAACTGCGCAAGGTCGCCGAGGGTTACGCCGAGCAGGCGCAGAGCACCTACAACAAGCTCGTCGAGCGTGGCGAGGCCGCCCTGGAGCGGTTGCGCAGCCAGTCGGCCATCGACGATGTGGCCGATCGTGCCGAGGGCTATGTCGACCAGGCCGTCGAGCTGACCCAGGACGCGCTGGGCACCGTTGCCTCGCAGACCCGCGCGGTGGGCGAGCGGGCCGCCAAGCTGGTGGGCGTCGAACTGCCGAAGAAGGCCGAAGACGCTGCCGCACCGGTGAAGAAGGCCGCCGCCAAGGCTCCGGCCAAGAAGGCTCCGGCCAAGGCCCCCGCGAAGGCTCCGGCCAAGAAGGCTCCGGCCAAGAAGGCCGCGGCCACCAAGGTCACCCAGAAGTAACCAGAGACTCCGGTCGCCGGTGAAGGCGACCTGAGAGTCGACGCGACGATGGCGCCCGCTTAGGCTGGTGAGGTGATCCTTGCCGGCCTGGCGGGCGACATTGTTCGCATCGTCGTCATACTTGTCATCCTCGTCGGCGTGTACGCATTCGTACACGCCGCTTTGCAGCGCACGGACGCCTACACCGCGGCGGAAAAGCTCACCAAGCCCGTGTGGCTGGTCATCCTGGGGGTCGGCGTGCTGCTGGCCGCCTTGCTCGGCGGGATCTTCGGTGCCGCCATCTGCGCCTGCGCCGCGGGCGTCTATCTGGTCGACGTCCGTCCACGGCTGCTCGAAGTCCAGGGAAAGTCGCGCTAGCGACGATGCGCATCTTCATGGCCGCCGTCGGCGCGGCCACTGTCGTGGTGTCCGGGCTGCTCGTCACGGCTCCTGCCGCCGGCGCCGATACCCAGAGTTTCATCGACCACACCCAGTGGGCGAAATGGGGCGATCTGTCCAGCCTCCGGGTGTATCCGACGCAGGCCGGCCGCGCCGAGGCCGGGCAGGTCGGCACATTGGCCGAGGGGGAGCAGGCCTGGTTGCAGGTGCTCGCTTCGGCGCCCGACGCCGACATCCCCGGTATGCGCGAGCAGTTTCTTTGCCACTGGCAGTTGGCCGAGTTCGCTGAGCCGGGCAAGACGAGTTGGAATCTGGAGCCCTGGCGGCCGGTCGTCGACGCGAACACGATGGTGGAGACCGGGTGCAACCCCGGTGGCACCGAAGAGCCGTTCTGAGGTGATGCGATGACCAGCAATTGGACTCGGGAGCGGGTCGCCGGCCTCGTCGACCACACGCTGCTCAAGCCGGAGGCCACCGCGACCGATGTGGTGGCGCTGGTCGACGATGCCGTCGAACTGGGCGTCTACGCCATCTGCGTGTCACCGTCGATGGTCGGCGTCGCCGCGCCACTGTGCCCGCCGGAGTTGGTGATCGCCACCGTCGCGGGCTTCCCTTCGGGAAAACACCAGTCGACGGTGAAGGCCGCTGAGGCAGCACTGGCCGTCGACGCCGGGGCCAGCGAGGTCGACATGGTGATCGATGTCGGCGCCGCGCTGGCCGGCGAATTCGCGGTTGTGCACTACGACATCGCCGCGGTGCGCGCCAAGGTGCCGACCGCCGTCCTGAAGGTCATCGTCGAATCGGCGGCCCTGCTGAGCCTCGGGGAACCCGCCACGTTGGTGTCGGTGTGCCGCGCCGCCGCCGACGCCGGCGCCGACTTCGTCAAGACGTCGACGGGTTTTCATCCCGCCGGCGGCGCCTCGGTGACGGCGGTGTCGTTGATGGTCGACGCGGTCCGCGGCTCTGGCGCCGGAGAAGGGTTGGGCGTCAAGGCGAGCGGCGGCATCCGCACCGCCGCCGATGCCGTCGACCTGCTGGACGCGGGCGCCACGCGGCTGGGTCTGTCGGGAACCCGCGCGGTGCTCGACGGTCTGTGATCAGGTCACAGAGACGAGAAGCAGGCGTCCTGCTGGCCGGCCGGAATCTTGGCGTTCTGCGTCGAAAACTGGCTTGACACACCGGTGTCCGTGACCGTGACGCTGTCGGCGTGAATACCCATCGGGTAGTTCTTCGTCAGCTGTCCGGTGAACACGTCGAGTGCCGGTTGCACGGTCTCACGCGGCAACGTGAAGCCAAGGCCGCTGACGCTGAGCACCTGAAGCGACAGACCGTTGTCCACCACCTCGGGTTTGGCGGTCACGCTGCCCAGCGGGCCCTGCAGTTCGATGGTGCCGTCGGACGGGCGCGTCGCGACGCTGGACACGATGCCGCCGAACAGCGGGATAGCGTCCTGCACAGTCTGTTTGATGCCGTCGGAGGTCCAGTCGATCTTGGCCACCAGTGATCCGACGGTGCCGCCGGAGTCGCCGGTGTCCTGCAGGCGGACATCCTTGATGTCGAGGTCGACCTTCATTCCCTTGGCCTCGCGGATCTGATTACCCGCGGTCTGGATGTGGATGTTGGTGTAGTGACCCGTGACGTGCTGCCACAGGAACGGCGGCACCACGCCGAACGACGCGCTGGCTTCGTCCTGCACGACACACGACACGACCTTCGCGACGATCTCGTTGGCGCGGTGGCGGGCATACAGCTCGCCGCCGATCACACCGGCGACCACCAGCGCGACGACGATGACGAGGATCAGCACCAGCGACAGCGGGTCCTTGAAGAACCGGCGCGGCCGGCCATCCTCCGGTGGCGCCGGTGGCATCGGCTGCTGGGGCATCGCGGCGTTGGTCGGCGCATCCATCGGGCTGCCCGCCTGCCGCGGTATGTACGCGGTCGCCGGTTCGCCCTGGGTGTGGATCCGCTGCGTGGGCTGGGCGGAGTCGTGCTGCGTGGGCTGGGGCGGACCGGGGTACGGCTGGGCGGGTTGGCGGCGGATGTTCTCGGTGGGCCTGGCCCAATCCGACGGGTCGCCCCCCTGCGGCGGATTCGTCACCCGCGCGATTCTGCCTTATCGACTTGAGCGAACTCTGAGCGGTTACGCAGCACGGCGAGTGTCTCCCTGGCTTTGCCGACCTGATCGGTGTCGATATCGCAGACAAGTAGCTGCGGGTCGTCTCCCGCGGAGGCCACGATCTGTCCATACGGACCGGCCACCACACTGCCGCCGACGCCGGTGGGGCCGGTGGCCGCGATCTCGTCGCCGGGATAGGCCTGATCGACGGCGGCGATGAACCCGGCGGTGTCGAGCGCCCTGGCCCTGGCCAGCAGAGTCCACTGGTCGAGCTTGCCGGGACCCGAACCCCACGAGGCGTGGACCGTGATGAGTTGGGCGCCCTGGTTGGCCAGATTGACGTACAACTCGGGGAAGCGGATGTCGTAGCAGGTGGTCAGGCCCACCGTGACGTCGTCGACGGTGATGGTCACCGGTTCGTGGCCCGGCGCCACGGTGCGCGACTCGAGGAAGCCGAATGCGTCGTACAGATGGATCTTGTCGTAGTAGGTGTCGACGCCGGGGCCCGCGGCCACCAGTGTGTTGGTGACGCGGCCGTCGGCGGACGGGCAGAACATCCCGGCCACCACGGTGATCCCGGTCTGCGACGCCACCAGTCGGATCCCGTCGGCCCAGGGGCCGTCGAGGGGTTCGGCGATATCCCGCAGTGAGGAACCGAACCGGCACATCGCGGCCTCGGGGAACACAGCCAGACGGGCGCCGTCGTCGGCGGCGCGGCGCGTGTGCTCCTCGATCATCGTGAGGTTCTCGGAGGGGTCCGGGGTGCTCAACATCTGGCCGAGGGCGATCCGCATGGCTTCCAGCGTAAGCGGCCGGGCAATGGGCAGCCGAATTCACAAATACAATTGGATACATTAGTATGGCGAACCAGGGTGGATCCGACAAGGAAAGAAGGTCACGTGCGGACACGAAGGGCCCTGCAAATTCTGGGCGCCGTCCTCGCCACTGCGGCGGTCGCGCTCACCGGCTGCAGTGCCGCAGGCGAGTCTACGTCGGCGGCGCCGGGCGAATTCGACGCGGCAAGCTACTTCAAAGGTAGGAACATCCGCGTCATCGTGTCGCACAGCGCCGGAGGCGGAACCGACCTCGCGGCCCGTGACTTCGCGGCCAGCCTGGGCAGCCTGCTGCCTGGTAACCCACGCGTCTCGGTCACCAACGACTCCGGCATGGGAGGTATCAACAACGCCTACAGCGCACCGGAGAAAGATCTGGTGATCGGCGTGACATCGCTGGGCGCCAACCTGTTCCAGCCGCTGCTCGACCCCGCAAACACCTACGACCCCAAGGGCGTCAAGGTGATCGCCGCCGTCACCCCGGAACCGCGCGGCGCGCTGGTGGCAGGCGAGTTCGCCAAGACGTATCCCAAGCTCACGGACGCGACTGGAAAGACCGGCGCGCCAGTGCGTTTTGCAGCCGTCGTCGGCGGTCCCGCCGACGTCATCAGTGAGGCGTTCATCGCACCGTGGGTGTGCGAACAGCTGAGCCTGCCGTGCACGATGGTGGCGGTCGCGGGCGACAGCAGCTCCGACACCGAACTGATGCTGCAGCGCGGCGAGATCAACTCCAATTTCACCGCGATCGGCGCGATTTCGCGCTCGCACAACCAGATCCTGACCGATCACTCCGGCTATGTCGCATTCAGCTACGAGGACCAGGACACCAAGATCAGTTATCCCGACGGCGTCACGCCCGCACCGAAACTGGTCGACATCCTGCCGCAGTCGTCGCTCGACCAGTGGAAGCTCATCCAGCCTCTGGTGACCGGCGGTGGGTTGGGCAAGACCTTCTGGATGGGACCGTCGGCACGGCCGGAGGTGGTCGATGCGATGCGTAAGGCGTGGACCGACTTCACCGCCGACAAGGACCTCTACGAGAAGTTCGACAAGATCCAGACCGGTGCGGTGGCTCCGGGTGCGATCACGTTCACGTCGGCCCCGATTCAGGGCGCCGATGCCCAGAAACTCTATGACGCATCGACCGACACCTTCATGTCCAACAAGGACACCTACGCCACGTTGCAGAGCCAGCTCTACGACAAGTACTGGAAGTCCTGACCGGCGGGGGCCACAACCTCCCACGGGACCGTCAGCACGGCGTCGCGCAGGCGGCGCCGTTGCGGCTCGATCGGCAGCCCCTCGCCGCGCAGAGCGGTGAGCATCGCGCGCCATCGTGCGCGCGGGCCGAACACGCCGTGCCCCGCGGCGGCCGCCCATGCGCGGTCGGCCGCCGCGAGCAGCGTGTGGATCGGCTGACCCGGAACATTGTGGTGGATCAGCACTTTGGGTAGCCGCTCGGCGAGATCGGAGGGTCGGTCGATTCGCAGCGGGTCGCACGCCAGGGTCAGGCTCAGCGGGCCGGTGCGGTCCAGCAGCACCCAGCAGCAGCGCCGGCCCAGCTCATCACAGGTGCCGTCGAGGATCAGCCCGCCGGGAGCCAGCGCGCCCTGCATCACTGACCAGGCCCCGGGAACCTCGTCGGCCGGATACTGGCGCAGCACGTTGAACGCCCGCACCAGCACGGGTCGAAGACCGGCGAGTTCGAAACCGCCCAAAGCGAATTCGACACCGGGAACGGGGGCGGCGCGCGCCACTTCCACGCGGTGCGGATCGATCTCCAAACCCGTTACGCGGATGTCGGCCCTGACCGCGCGCAGCCGTGTCGCCAGTTCCAGTGTGGTGACGGGCAGCGCGCCAAAGCCCAGGTCCACCACCAGGGGGTCGGCGGCTGACAGCAGCGTCGCGCGCACCCGCGGTGCATGCACCAGCCACCGGTCGGCGCGCCGGAGGCGGTTGTAGCCGGTGGTCCCACGGGTCGGCTGCCCGATCGGTCGCGGCATGCGAAAACCTCAGTGGCGCCTGGAGACCCAGTCGGCCATGAAGGCGCCCTCACCGTCGAAGAGCATCGTGATGTTCGACAGGATCAGCTGTTCGAGCGTGCCGCCGACCAACGGGATGTGCACCTTGCACACGCTGGCCAGGCGCAACTGGCTGCCGGTGGCGGTGTCACTCAGGAAGTACCGACCGCCGAAATGACCTGGGCCCCCTGGCACGGTCGCGCGGTAACTGCCCTGGGCCGTCGCGGTGTCCTGATCGAACGGCTCGAATCGCTGTTGGCGGGTGATCACCATGTCCACCGGCATCACGGCGCGGGCGATCGGCGGCAGTTCGGAACGCGGCAGCATCTGTTTGAACGTGATGTCGGTACCGGACTCGTCACTGTGGAACTCGGTGATCTCCGATTGCCGGGTCACCCAGCCGTAGGCGCCCATCAGCGCATCCCAGAACCGGCGGCTGGTGAGGTCCTGGTAGATCTTCTCGGCCGGCGCATCGAAGGTGACGGTGTAGTCCATCCGCCGGGTCATGAGTGGTGCTTGATCCAATCGGTGGTGAAACGCTGCTCGGCGATCAGCAGTTCGACCAACTGGCTGCCGATGAAGCTCTCGACCTTGCCGCCGATCAAGGGGATCCGGACCTCGACGGTGGCTTTCAGGGTGAGCTTCGACCCCGTATTGGTCTCGGCGGTGCGTAATTGGGCGTCGCCGGTGACCGTCACCGGTGCGCCCGGGATGTCGGCATCGATGTCGGCCGTGGACCGCGCGCCCGCCCCGTCGCCGGTGACCGGGCTCCACACCTCTTTACGGACGATGTGCAGATCACCCCTGTGCAGTTGCGTCACGACGCCGGGCAACCGGTCACTGCGCAGTATCTGTGTGGTCGCCACCGTGATCCGGCCGTCGTTGCCGACTTCCAGGGCGTCCAGCGTCGCGTCGTCGGCGCCGGAGTCGGCCAGCCGGGTATGCCAGTACTGCTCGTCGGCGAACGCCGAGTGGACCTGCGCGACGGTGGCTCCGTAGTCGGTCGCCAAGTCGAATGAACGCGGCATAGCTGGCAACGCTACCGCTCTGCGCACACCTGCTGTGTCATCGCCACTGGTCGTCCCGGGTACGGGTCGGCGACGCCGGCGCGCTACCGTTACCGCCCGTGGCCGGTTCGCTGTTCGCCGGCGCGGCGGTTGCCGAGCAGGTGCCGTTGGCGCCCATGACCACCCTGAGGGTGGGTCCGGTGGCTCGCCGGGTCATCACCTGCACGACCACCGAACAGATCATCGCCACGTTGCGCGAATTGCGCGACGACCGGCCGCTCGTCCTGGCCGGTGGCTCCAACGTGGTGATCGCCGACGACCTCACCGACCTGACCGTGGTTCACCTGGCGACCACCGGAGTGACGATCGACGGGAGCCGGCTGCGCGCCGAGGCGGGCGCGGTCTGGGATGACGTTGTCGCCACCGCCGTCAAGGCGAATCTCGGTGGACTGGAATGCCTTTCGGGTATCCCTGGGTCGGCGGGTGCGACGCCGGTGCAGAACGTCGGGGCCTACGGTGCCGAGGTGGCCGACACCATCAGCCGGGTCCGGCTGCTCGACCGGGTCACCGGGAACGTGGACTGGGTTGGGCCCGAGGCGCTGCGGTTCGGCTACCGCACCAGCACCCTCAAACACTCGCCGCAGGGCGCCGCGCTCACGGTGCTCGAGGTGGAGTTCGCCCTCGACGACGCCGGGCGCAGCGCACCGCTGCGCTACGGCGAACTGGCGACGATGCTGGGCGCTGCCGCGGGTGAGCGCGTCGACCCGCTGCGTGTGCGCGAGGCCGTACTCAGGCTGCGGCGGGGCAAGGGCATGGTGCTCGACGACGCCGACCACGACACCTGGAGTGTGGGTTCGTTTTTCACCAACCCCGTGGTCAGCCGTGCCCGGTTCGACGACCTGGCCGCCGGTGTCGACGGCCCGGTGCCCAACTATCCCGCCGGCCATCCCAATCGCGACGACGTCAAACTGGCCGCGGGCTGGCTTGTCGAGCGGGCCGGATTCGGCAAAGGTTTCCCCGGCACGGCTGCACCGGCGCGGTTGTCCACCAAGCATGCGCTGGCGCTGACCAACCGGGGCGGGGCTGCCAGCGCCGATGTGCTGGCGCTGGCACGCACCGTGCGCGACGGCGTCGAAGCCCATTTCGGCATCCGTCTGGAACCCGAACCCGTGCTGGTCGGAGCTGTGATCTGAACTGCACGATTTAGCCCCGTCGCCGCTGTTCCGTATCCTCGATCTACGTGAGCCCCGCCCCTGACGCATCCGCGCCGCCGCCGCTGAACCGGCGCCGGGCGCTCGGCGCGCTCGCTCTGGGCATCGCCGCGCCGGGTGCACTGGCCGCATGCTTCGGCGATTCGGGCAAAGCTGGTAAGACCGAATCGGCCCCCGCAGCGCCGTCGGTGACCTACACGCCGCGCGCGGCCGCCACCGACGTGGTGCCGACGGCACCGGTGAAGGTCGAGGTCAAGGACGGCTGGATTCAGCACATCGTGTTGACCAACCCCGACGGTAAAGCTGTCGCGGGTGTCCTCAACCCCGATCGCACGGGTTTCGACATCACCGAGCCGCTGGGCTACGGCGTGGTCTACACGTGGGCCGGGTCGGTGGTCGGCGGTGACGGCAAGACCATCGGGTTGGCCGGCGACTTCACCACCATCGAACCGGCCGAAACCGTCAACGGCCAGTTCCAGCTGGCCGACGGTCAGACCGTCGGTGTCGCGGCGCCCGTCATCCTGCAGTTCGACAAGTCCGTCGACGACAAAGACCGGGCCGCCATCGAGAAGGCGCTCGTCGTCACCACCACCCCGCAGGTCGAGGGCAGCTGGGCGTGGCTGCCCGACGAGGCGGCCGGCTCCCGTGTGCACTGGCGGACCAAGGACTACTACCCGCCGGGCACCACGGTGCACGTGCAGGCGAGCCTCTACGGCGTGCCGTTCGGTGACGGCGCTTACGGGGCGGCCGACTCGACGCTGGACTTCAGCATCGGGCGCCGCCAGGTGGTCAAGGCCGAGGCATCGAGTCACCGCATCCAGGTTGTCACCGACGACGGCGTCATCATGGATTTCCCGTGCAGCTACGGCGAGGGCGACGAGGACCGGAACGTCACCCGCAGTGGTGTGCACGTGGTCACCGAGAAGTACGAAGACTTCTACATGTCGAACCCGGCCGGTGGTTACACGAACGCCCACGAGCGGTTCGCCGTGCGCATCTCGAACAACGGCGAATTCATCCACGCCAACCCGGCCAGTTCCGGGGCCCAGGGCAACACCAACGTCACCAACGGGTGCATCAACCTGTCGACCGACGACGCGCAGCAGTACTTCAACACCGCGATGTACGGCGACCCCGTCGAGGTGACCGGGACCCGGATCGACCTGTCCTATGCCGACGGGGACATCTGGGACTGGGCGGTCAGCTGGGACGAATGGACGTCGATGTCGGCGCTGAACGATGCCGCGTCGCCGGCGTCGCTGCCCAGCACCGCGCCGGCGACCCCCACCGACGCCCCGACGTTGTCGGGAACGCCGACGACGACGCCGGTCCCGCAGTCGACTACGTCGCCCGGCGGTTGAACCGGCCGTTGGGAGCCTGATCGCGCGGCCGGATGACGATCTGATCCAGGTCGACGTGTGACGGTCGGGATGCGACGAATCCGATGACGTCGGCGACATCCTGCGCGACGAGCGGCGTGATGCCGTCATAGACGGCGTCGGCGCGATTCTCGTCACCGCCGAAACGGACCAGGGAGAACTCCGTCTCCACCGCGCCGGGAGCGATCTCGGTGAGCCGCACCGGTTTGCCCAGCAGTTCACCGCGCAGCGTGCGGTGCAGCGCGCCCTGCGCGTGCTTGGCCGCGGTATAGCCCGATCCGCCGTCGTAGGTCTCGAAGGCTGCGATCGACGTGATCGTGACGATCAGGCCGTCGCCGGATTCGACCAGCTTGGGTATCAGGGCGCGGCTGACGCGCAGCGTGCCCAGCACGTTGGTCTCCCACATCCAGCGCCAGTGCTCCAGATCGGCGTCGACCACCGGCTCGAGGCCCTTGGCGCCGCCGGCATTGTTCACCAGGATCGAAACCCGGCCGGGGATGCTGTCCAGCGTCTCGGCCAATGCCGCAACGGCACCGTCGTCTGTGACGTCGGCCACGATCGCGGTACCCCCGATCTCGTCGGCGAGGTTCTGGATCCGCTCGGCGCGCCGGGCCACCGCGACGACGTGAAAGCCAAGGGCCGCAAGTGTTTTCGCCGTTGCTTCGCCAATGCCGGAACTGGCGCCGGTGACCACCGCGATTCGATCGTGAGCCTGTGTCATCCGAACAACTCTAATAAGCGTGCTAAATTTCTCTCGTGGCTCGGCCTTCTCTGGGAATCGCGACTGACACGCACACCGTCATGTGTGCCGTCCTGTCGTGTTGTTGTCCCGGCTTCCGCCGCGTCTGACGTTCTTTGAGTTTCGTCGGTGAGCGGCCCGGTTCCGACTTCCCGACTCTCTGAAGGACACTCATCGTGCGTACCGCATCCACCACCGTCACCAACCGTTCGGCTCACGTCGCCGGCGCGGGAAAGCCGGTGTCGCAGCTGCATCCGCTGCGTTCACGCCACCACGTGGTGGCGCCCTCACTGAAACTCGCCGACGCCGCGGCCGCGGCCGTCTTTGCCGCCGCGCGCCTGCGCGGCCCGGTGGCCCGCGACACCATCGCCAGCGTCACCAAGCTCTCGATCGCCACGGTCAACCGCCAGGTCACCGTGTTGCTGGAGGCCGGTCTGCTGCGCGAGCGCGCAGACCTGGCGGTCTCCGGTGCCATCGGCAGGCCGCGGGTGCCCGTCGAGGTCAACCACGAGCCGTTCCTGACGCTCGGCATCCACATCGGCGCGCGCATGACCAGCATCGTGGCCACCGATCTGTTCGGCCGCACGCTCGACGCGGTGGAGATGCCGACGCCGCGCGGCACACAGGCCGTCGCCCTGTCGGCGCTGTCCACCAGTGCCGCCCGGTATCTCAGCCGCTGGCACCGCCGCCAGGCGTTGTGGGCGGGCGTCACCATCGGCGGTGTGGTCGACAGCAGGCACGGGCTCGTCGACCACAGCCGACTGGGCTGGGTCCAGGCCCCCGTTGGCCCGGTCCTGGCAGAGACCCTGGGGCTGCCGGTGTCGGTGGCCGCGCACGTGGACGCCATGGCGGGCGCCGAATTACTACTGGGCTCGCGGCAACAGGCCGCGTCGGCAACCAGCCTGTACGTCTATGCCCGTGAAACCGTGGGGTACGCCCTGGTGATCGACGGCCGCGTACACAGCCCCACCACCGGACCCGGCACCATCGCCGCGCTGCCCGCTCAGTCGGAACTGCTCGGCGGTTCGGGGCAGCTGGAGTCGACGGTCAGCGACGCGGCGGTCCTGGCAGCGGCCCGCCGGCTGGGCATCGTGGCCGGCGACCATGCCACCACGGCCACGGTGGTGCAGGCCGCCCGGAACGGTAACGACGACGCTCGCCGTCTGCTCGCCGAGCGGGCGCGCGTGCTCGGCGAGTCGGTCGCGCTGCTGCGTGACCTGCTCAACCCCGACGATCTGGTGCTCGGTGGGCAGGGTTTCACCGAATACCCCGAGGGTCTCGACCATGTCGTCGCGGCGTTCACCGAGCGGTCGGTGCTGGGCCCCCGCGACATCCGCGTGACGTCGTTCGGCAACCGGGTGCAGGAGGCCGGCGCCGGCGTGGTGTCGCTGAGCGCGTTGTTCGCCGATCCGCTTGGCGCGATGCGCCGCGCGAGCCGGCCCCGCGCGTCCGCCTGACCGGGGCGTTCGAGGACCGTCTGGGCGGCGGTGTAAGGATGAGGTGTGCGCGTCGCCGTGTTGTCGGTCCATACCTCGCCGCTGGCCCAGCCGGGTACCGGTGACGCCGGGGGGATGAACGTCTACGTCCTGCAGACCGCGTTGCACATGGCGCGACGCGGAGTGCAGGTCGAGATCTTCACCCGCGCGACATCCTCGTCGGATCCGCAGCTGGTCAAGGTCGCGCCAGGGGTGTTGGTGCGCAATGTGATCGCCGGACCGTTCGAGGGGCTCGACAAGTACGACCTGCCGACGCAGTTGTGCGCCTTCACCGCCGGCGTGCTGCGCGCCGAGGCCAATCACGAACCGGGTTATTACGACATCGTGCACTCGCACTACTGGCTCTCGGGACAGGTCGGTTGGCTCGCGCGTGATCGCTGGGCCGTCCCGCTGGTGCACACCGCGCATACGCTGGCGGCGGTCAAGAATGCCGCCCTGGCCGATGGCGACGCACCGGAGCCTCCGCTGCGCGCTGTCGGCGAGCAGCAGGTGGTCGACGAGGCCGACCGGTTGATCGTCAATACCGAAGATGAAGCGCACCAACTGGTTTCGCTGCACCATGCCGATCCGCGCCGCATCGACGTGGTGCACCCCGGGGTCGATGTGGAGACGTTCACACCGGGGGACAGGGCCGCCGCCCGCCGCGCGCTCGGCCTGCCCGACGAGCCGATCGTCGCCTTCATCGGCCGCATCCAGCCGCTCAAGGCGCCCGATGTCCTGCTGCGCGCGGCCGCGAAGCTGCCCGGCGTGCGGGTGCTCGTGGCCGGCGGACCATCCGGCAGCGGGCTTGCAACACCCGACGGACTGGTTCGGCTCGCCGACGATCTGGGTATCGCTGACCGGGTGACGTTCCTGCCGCCGCAATCACGTGAGCAGCTGGTGCAGGTCTACCGGGCCGCCGACCTGGTGGCCGTGCCCAGCTATTCGGAATCCTTCGGGCTGGTGGCCATCGAGGCGCAGGCCTGCGGCACCCCCGTGGTCGCAGCCGCGGTCGGTGGACTGCCCGTGGCGGTCCGCGACGGGCAGACCGGTGCCTTGGTAGACGGTCACGACCCCGAGCGGTGGGCCGAGGTCATCGACGACCTGCTAGGACGGGGACCCGATGCGTTGACCGTCCTCGGCAGGCAGGCCGTCGCGCACGCCTCGACGTTCTCGTGGGAACACACCACCGATGCCCTGCTCGGTGCTTACGGCCGCGCCATCGCCGACTACACCCGCACGCATCAGCGCGCCCCGGTGCGCGACGGCCTGGCGCGGCGCAGCCGGCGCTGGACCAGGCGGCGCGGAGTGCGCACATGAGCGTGCAGGCACTGATCGAGGGTGCGCTGCAGGAGCGCGAGCTGGTCTACAGCCGCCATGAAGGCGCCCGCGGTGGTCTGCCCGGTCTGGTGGTGGAGCTGCCGGGAGAGCGCAAACTCAAGACCAACACGATCCTGAGCATCGGTGAACATTCCGTCCGGGTCGAAGCTTTCGTCTGCCGCAAGCCCGACGAGAATTTCGAGGGTGTCTACCGGTATCTGCTGAAGCGCAACCGCCGGCTCTACGGCGTGGCCTACACGCTGGACAATGTCGGTGACATCTATCTGGTGGGCCGGATGGCGCTGGAATCGGTGACGGCCGACGAGATCGACCGCGTGCTGGGCCAGGTGCTCGAAGCTGTCGACTCCGACTTCAACACGTTGCTGGAACTGGGTTTTCGGTCGTCCATCCAGAAGGAGTGGGCGTGGCGCGTCTCCCGCGGCGAATCGCTGAAGAATCTGCAGGCCTTCGAGCATCTCATCGACGACGACTGACATTCATCTGGCGGACGCGTACAGCGCGTACAGCCTGCGTGGATCATGAGAGACTGACCGCATGGGTGACTCCACACTGGTGCTGCTCCGTCACGGCGAGAGCGAATGGAATGCGCTGAACCTCTTCACCGGCTGGGTCGACGTCGACCTGAACGACAAGGGCCGGGCCGAAGCGGTGCGCGGCGGTCAACTGATGGCCGAACAAGGTCTGCTGCCGGATGTGCTCTACACGTCGCTGTTGCGGCGTGCGATCACCACCGCGCACCTGGCCCTCGACGCCGCCGACCGGCTGTGGATTCCGGTGCACCGCGACTGGCGGCTCAACGAGCGTCATTACGGCGCGTTGCAAGGACTGGACAAGGCCGAAACCAAAGCCAAGTACGGCGAAGAACAGTTCATGGCGTGGCGCCGCAGCTACGACACGCCGCCGCCGCCCATCGAGAAGGGCAGCGAGTTCAGCCAGGACGCCGATCCGCGGTACGCCGATATCGACGGTGGGCCGCTCACCGAATGCCTCGCCGACGTGGTGGCCCGCTTCGTTCCCTACTTCACCGAGACCAT
The DNA here is from genome assembly GCA_945957405.1 of uncultured Mycolicibacterium sp. Lineage (GTDB taxonomy): Bacteria > Actinomycetota > Actinomycetes > Mycobacteriales > Mycobacteriaceae > Mycobacterium. The sequence goes on from CAMFLL010000034.1 coordinate 18,994, forward strand.
CGTCCCCGACCTCAAGGCCGGCAAGACGGTGCTGATCGCCGCGCACGGCAACTCGCTGCGGGCCCTGGTGAAGTATCTGGACGGGATGAGCGACGACGAAGTGGTCAGCCTGAACATCCCGACCGGTATCCCCCTTCGCTACGACCTGGACGAGGACCTCAACCCCAAGGTCGCGGGCGGCACCTACCTGGATCCCGAGGCGGCCGCGGCGGGCGCGGCGGCCGTAGCCAGTCAGGGTGCGAAATAACGCGGCGTCCCCTGAGTTCGCAACACGCGGGCAAACACCGGTTGAACGCAGGTAAACAGCGTCGTAACAACTGGTCGTGACACTGTGACATGTCTCGTTTTGGCCGCACGCTGCTGGGATGGCGTTCACTCTCTGCGTACGATTTTCGCGTGAGTGTGATGTCGGCGTGGATTATCGCCGGGATCGTTGCGCTGCTGGCGCTGGCGGTGGGTATCGCCGTCGGCGTCTTGATGTCGCCACAACTTGCGGAACGGCGGCGACGCAACGCGGCCGAACGGACGGGTGTGACCGTCTCGGAGATGCTGCAGCACGTCGTCGAGTCTTCGCCGCTGGGCATCGTCGTCGTGGACGCGTTCCGCGACGTCGTCTTCATGAACGCACAAGCCCAGGAACTCGGGCTGGTGCGTGACCGACTGCTCGACGACCGGGCCTGGCTCGCCGCCCAGCGCACCCTCGCCACCGGCGAGGACGGCGAAGTGGACCTCTCACCCCGTAAGCGCGCCACCGAGGGACGTTCGGGACTGTCTGTGCGCGGCCACGTCCGGTTGCTGACCGAGGACGATCGCCGGTTTGCGGTGGTCTACGTCGATGACCAGTCCGAGCACGCCCGCATGGAGGCCACCCGCCGAGATTTCGTGGCCAACGTCAGCCACGAACTCAAGACACCGGTCGGTGCCATGGGAGTGCTCGCCGAAGCCATCCTGGAATCGGCCGACGATCCCGAGACCGTGCACCGGTTCGGACGCAAGGTGCTCGCGGAGTCGAACCGCCTGGCGAACATGGTCGGCGAACTGATCGAGCTGTCGCGGCTCCAGGGCGCCGAACGCCTGCCGGATCTCGCTGCCGTTGACGTGGATACCATTGTTGCCGAAGCGATTTCGCGCTACAAGGTGGCTGCCGACAACGCCGATATCGACGTCACCACCGACGCGCCCAGCGGTTTCCAGGTGCTCGGTGACACCACACTGCTGGTCACGGCGCTGGCCAACCTCATCTCGAATGCGATCGCCTATTCGCCGCACGGTTCGACGGTGTCGATCAGCCGTCGCCGGCGCGGTGACAACATCGAGATCTCCGTCACCGACCGCGGCATCGGGATCGCGCGCGCCGATCAGGAGCGGGTGTTCGAGCGCTTCTTCCGCGTCGACAAGGCGCGGTCGCGCGCCACCGGCGGCACCGGACTGGGTCTGGCGATCGTCAAACATGTTGCGGCCAACCACAACGGGTCGATCCGGCTGTGGAGTCAACCCGGCACCGGGTCGACGTTCACATTGTCGATCCCCGCCGACCAGAACACCGATGCGGATAGTGATACAGACCTGGGACGGTTCGGAGATGAGTAGTCCGGCACGTCTTGACCGAGGAGAGGAAACCGTAAAGTCGATGACCAGTGTGCTGATCGTTGAGGACGAGGAGTCGCTGGCCGATCCCCTGGCATTCTTGCTGCGCAAGGAGGGTTTCGAGGCCACTGTGGTGACCGATGGGCCGAGCGCGTTGGCCGAATTCGACCGGGCGGGCGCCGATATCGTGCTGCTCGACCTGATGCTGCCGGGGATGACCGGCACCGATGTGTGCAAGCAACTGCGGGCGCGCTCCAGCGTCCCGGTGATCATGGTGACCGCACGCGACAGCGAGATCGACAAGGTCGTCGGCCTCGAATTGGGTGCCGACGATTACGTGACCAAGCCCTATTCGGCACGCGAGCTGATCGCCCGGATCCGGGCCGTGCTGCGTCGCGGTGGAGAGGTCGACGACGCCACCCTCGGCGACGGTGTGCTGGAAGCCGGCCCCGTCCGGATGGACGTCGAACGCCACGTGGTCAGTGTGAACGGTGAGCCGATCACGTTGCCGCTCAAGGAGTTCGACCTGCTCGAGTATCTGATGCGCAACAGTGGCCGGGTGCTGACCCGCGGTCAGCTGATCGACCGGGTGTGGGGTGCCGACTATGTCGGCGACACCAAGACCCTCGACGTGCACGTGAAGCGGTTGCGATCCAAGATCGAATCCGACCCCGGTAGTCCCGTGCATCTGGTGACGGTGCGGGGGCTGGGCTACAAACTGGAGGGCTGACGACGATGCAGGGCGACGCAGGAGCCCTGAGGAGGAGTCGGCCAATCGGGTCTCGGGCTGACGACGATGCAGGGCGACGCAGGAGCCCTGAGGAGGAGTCGGCCGATTTCGCCGGGCTGACGTTTTCCGTCTGACCTGCCGTTGCGCTTGCTAGGGTGAGCCAGGTCACATCGCGTCCGGGGGAGTAGCGCGCGTCGATGTGATCGATGTCCGGACCGGGCAGTGGTGCAGGGGACGGGGGTCCAGCGGATGAATGCCCGCCATGACCAGGTGGTCCATGCCGGTCAGCCCGGTGAGGGACGCCCGCGCGGCAGCTGCCGGGCCTGCGGGCATGCCGGCGTGGCGCGCGTGCTCGAGGTGTCCGGTCTGGCCATGGATCTGTGTCCCAACTGTGCGCTGGCGCAGTTGGCGGACGGGGTGGGTGGCCGGTGTGAGCCGATCGACACGCCCCGCGAGTACGTAGTGGCCGCCGTGCGTACGGCCGACGCGGCCGATCTGCTGCAGGGCAACACCGTCCGTGAGTTCGGCGGGTCACACGGTGGCCGCTGGCTGCCCCTGCTGATCCAGCTCGGTCTGCGACCCGTCCACGAGCAGCCCGCCGACGTCGTGGTCGACAGCTTCGGCCTGGCTCACGAAGCGGACCAGCGTGGTGCGTTGCACCGGCTCGCAACCGCCACCGCGCCAGAGGGAATCCTGCTGATCCAGTACCAGTGCGTAGCCGACGCGATACGTCGAGGCGACTGGAACATGTTGCATCCGAACCACTTTGCCTACTATTCCCTGACCGCGCTGATGCGATTGCTGGCCGGCGTCGGGATGTCGGTCATCGGGGCGTGGGACCTGGAGATGCACGGCGGCTCGGTGTTGATCGCCGCCATCCATGCCGGGCAGTGGCCGGTCGACGGCGGGGTCAGCCGCATGCTGGCCGATGAGCAGCAGCTCAAGATCACCGCCCCAGAGGCGTTTTCCGCGCTGCAGGTGCTGGCGGACCGTCGTTACTGAGCGGCGCGCGTCGCCGGATGCACCGCGATCAGGCCCAGTCCACTGCGCCGCCGGCACATCGCGGCCAGTTCCGCGTAGGCCTTCTCGCCGAGCAGTTCGGTGAGTTCGGGTTCATAGGATTCGAAAACCGGCCGCGTGCCGACATGCGCCGCGGGATCGCCGGTGCAGTACCAGTGCAGATCGGCGCCACCGGAACCCCAGCCCCGGCGGTCGTACTCGGTGATGGTGGTACGGAGGATCTCTGAACCGTCAGGCCGGGTCACCCACTCCTGGCTGCGCCGGATCGGCAGCTGCCAGCAGACGTCGGGTTTCATGGTCCACGGCTCGACGCCGAGCTTGAGCGCCTTGCTGTGCAGCGCACAGCCGATACCGCCGGGGAACCCGGGCCGGTTCAAGAAGATGCACGCGCCCTTGTATCGGCGGGTTCGCAGGTTGGGTTTGTCGTCGTACTCGTCCATCTCGAGATAACCCTTGCGCCCCAAGCCTTTATCCCGGAACTGCCAGTCCTCGTCGGTGAGCTTGCTGGCCGCGTCGTCGAGCCGGGCCCGGTCGTCGTCGTCGGAAAGGAACGCGCCGTGTGAGCAGCAGCCGTCGTCGGGCCGGTTCACGACTGTGCCCTGACAGGCGGGCGTGCCGAACACACACGTCCACCGCGACAGCAGCCAGGTCAGGTCTGCCGCGATGAGATGTTCGTCATTGTCGGGGTCGTAGAACTCCACCCATTCGCGTGGGAAGTCCAATTCGACCTCGCCGGGATACGGGGAGGCTGCCACGTTTTCAACGGTAGACGAATGTCTGGCCGTCCGTAGCGCATGCGCGCCGCGCTGGCCCGTTGTGTTTCTCCGCCGCACCGCCGACCGCTAGGTTGGGTGCGTGCGATTGGGCGTGCTGGACGTGGGTAGCAATACCGTGCACCTGTTGGTGGTCGATGCGCGCCGAGGCGGCCACCCGACTCCGATGAGCTCGACCAAGGCCGCGCTGCGGCTGGCCGAGTCGATCGACGGCTCGGGCAAACTGACCCGCAAGGGCGCCGACAAACTGATCTCCACCATCGACGAGTTCGCCAAGATCGCGGCCAGCTCCGGCTGCGCCGAGTTGATGGCGTTTGCCACCTCAGCGGTGCGGGACGCCACCAACTCCGAGGACGTGCTCGCGCGGGTGGCCGCCGAGACCGGTGTCGCGCTGCAGGTGCTGTCCGGGCGTGACGAGTCCAGGTTGACCTTCCTGGCGGTCCGGCGGTGGTACGGCTGGAGCGCGGGCCGCATCATCAACATCGACATCGGTGGTGGATCGCTGGAGCTGTCCAACGGCGTCGATGAGGAACCCGAGGTGGCACTGTCGTTGCCGTTGGGTGCGGGCCGGTTGACCCGGGAATGGCTACCCGACGACCCGCCGGGCCGACGCAGGGTGGCGATGCTGCGCGACTGGCTGGACACCGAGCTCGCCGAAGCCAGGGGCGCCGTCCTCGAGGCGGGCAGCCCCGACCTCGCGGTCGCGACGTCGAAGACCTTCCGCTCGCTCGCGCGCCTCACGGGTGCCGCGCCGTCGGGCTCCGGACCGCGGGTGAAGCGGACGTTGACAGCTAACGGTCTCAGACAACTCATAGCCTTCATCTCTAGGATGACCGCGGCTGACCGTGCTGAACTGGAAGGAGTTAGCACCGAGCGCGCCCCCCAGATCGTGGCGGGTGCGCTGGTGGCTGAGGCGAGCATGCGAGCGCTGTCGATCGAAACAGTGGACATCTGTCCGTGGGCCCTGCGGGAAGGCTTGATCCTGCGCAAACTCGACAGCGAAGCCGACGGAACCGCCTTGGTGGAGACCCCGGTGGGGGATCCTGGGAAGAACGGCGTCGGCAGCCGGCGCGGGACGGATCGGCAGAGCGACCGGTCGAGAGGCAACAGACGATGACTGGACCAGACAACAGCGCGGGTGGCACCCGACCGATTTCGGTGGCGGAGCTGCTGGCGAAGAACGGCACGATCGGCGCGCCGCCCGTGGGTGGGCGGCGTCGTCGTCGCCGCGGCAACAACGATTCGGTGACGGTTGCCGAGCTCACCGGCGAGATCCCGATCGTCCGCACGGGTGAGATCCCGGTGGTGGCCGACGAGGCCGAGGACGACGACGAATCGGCGACCGCCGAAGACGTCCAGGACATCGAGGCGCCCAGCGCCGCACCCGCCGTCGAGCAGACTGAGAACGTCGAGCCTGCCGACGATCGCCCCACGGCACCACCGGCCACCAACGGCAAGCGCAACGGCAACGGGCTGGCGCCCGCCACGTCCAACGGTGGGCCGCGGGTGGCAGAACCCGAGGCCCCGCGCCCGGCTCCGGAGCGGGCTCCCGACCCGGCGGCCCGCCGGGGACGGGCCAGCACTCCAGAGCGCAGCCACTACCCACGGCCGGCCCGCAAGGGTGAAGGCCCCGCCGGGCGCCCCCGTCCCGAGCGCGGTGCCGGGGCGGAGTTGATGCGGCCCGACCCGATCGACGTCGAGGATTCCGACGACGTCGAACTCGATCTCGATCTCGAAGCGGACGAGGCCGCCGAAGCCGGCGACGCCATCGCCGAACCCGACGAGCTCGGTATCGGTGACGCGTCCTACCTCCGCTCGACCGGCGGGGCGCTGTTCGGCGGCGAGACCGTGGCCGACGACCTGGCCCGGCGTGGTGCCGACGACGACTTGGTCAGCGACGAAGACGAGGTCGCCGAGGCTCTCGACGACGACGTGGCACCCGAAGCGACCCGCGCCGAGGCCGCCATGCGCGGCGGCTGGATCGTGCTGCAGTCGATCCTGGCCGTGGCGTTCGGCGCCGGCCTGTTCATCGCCTTCGACCAACTGTGGAAGTGGAACAGCATTGTTGCGCTGGTACTCGGGGTCTTGGTCATCCTGGGTCTGGTGGTCGGTGTGCGGATCGTCCGCAAGACCGAGGACATCGGCAGCACGCTGACCGCGGTGGCGGTCGGGGCGCTGGTCACGTTCGGTCCGCTGGCCCTGTTGCAGGCGAACTAGCGCCACACCGTGCGTCCTGCCATCAAGGTCGGTCTGTCGACGGCCTCGGTCTACCCGTTGAGGACCGAAGCCGCTTTTGAATACGCCGCTCGGCTCGGTTATGACGGTGTGGAGCTGATGGTGTGGGCCGAAGCGGTCAGCCAGGACATCGACGCCGTGGAAGCGATGTCGAAGCAGTACAACGTCCCGGTGCTGTCCGTCCACGCTCCCTGCCTGTTGATCTCCCAACGGGTGTGGGGTGCCAACCCCATCACCAAGCTGGAGCGCAGCGTGCGCGCCGCCGAGCAGCTCGGGGCGCAGACCGTGGTGGTCCATCCGCCGTTCCGGTGGCAACGTCGCTACGCCGAGGGTTTCAGCGAGCAGGTCGCCGAGCTCGAAGCCACCAGTGATGTGTTCGTGGCGGTGGAGAACATGTTTCCGTTCCGGGCCGACCGGTTCTTCGGGGCGGGTCAGACGTCGATCGAGCGCATGCGCAAGCGCGGCGGCGGCCCTGGCGTCGGCATCTCGGCGTTCGCCCCGTCCTACGATCCGCTCGACGGTGAGCACGCGCACTACACCCTCGACCTGTCCCATACGGCCACCGCGGGCACCGATGCGGTGGACATGGCCACCCGGATGGCCGACGGCCTGGTGCACCTGCACCTGTGCGACGGCAACGGCGCGGCGGCCGACGAGCACCTGGTGCCCGGCCACGGCACCCAGCCCACTGTCGAGGTGTGCCAGATGATCGCTGCGGGAGGTTTCAACGGGCATGTGGTGTTGGAGGTCACCACCTCGACGGCACGCAGCGAGGCCGAGCGCGAGGCGCTGCTGATCGAGTCGCTCGAATTCGCCCGCACGCACCTGATGCGCTGACGGCCGCTCGCCCTGCCGGCCATCGAGTCAGAACTCACGCAGGGCGTTACTCGTACTTCTTCACCGTGGTTTCTGACTCGACGCATGTCCCGGCTACCTCGGCCTGCATCCGCTCCTCCTCAGGCCTCGTACCTCGGCCTGCATCGTCGGCGGCTAGTCTTCCCCGCATGGCCAGAATCGCGATCATCGGCGGCGGAAGCATGGGAGAGGCCCTGTTGGCGGGCCTGTTGCGCTCGGGGCGGCAGGTCAAGGACATGGTTGTGGCCGAGCGGATGCCGGACCGCGCCAAGTACCTGTCGGAGACCTACTCGGTGCAGATCGCATCGATCGTCGACGCCGCGGAACACGCCAACTTCGTCATCGTCGCGGTGAAGCCCGGCGACGTCGAGCTGGTCATCGACGATATCGCCGAGGCGGCCGCCAAGGCCGAGGCCGACAGCGCCGAGCAGGTGTTCGTCAGCGTCGCCGCGGGCGTCGCGACGGCGTTCTACGAAGGCAAGCTGCCCGCCGGTGCTCCCGTGGTGCGTGTGATGCCGAATGCGCCGGCGTTGGTGGGCGCCGGTGTCACCGCGCTGGCCAAGGGCCGGTTCGTCACCCAGGAGCAGCTGAAGGACGTCGCTGCGCTGTTCGACAGTGTCGGCGGGGTGCTGACGGTCGGCGAGGCACAGCTGGACGCCGTGACGGCGCTGTCAGGGTCGGGGCCGGCCTATTTCTTCCTGATGGTCGAGGCGCTGGTGGATGCCGGAGTGGCCGCGGGCCTGACTCGTGCGGTCGCCACCGATCTCACCGTGCAAACCATGGCGGGGTCCGCAGCGATGTTGCTGGAGGGCCTCGATCGCAATGCCAGACCCGATGCCGACGGCGGTATGGGGATCGGAATCGACACGACTGCAGCCCAGCTCCGGGCGACTGTGACGTCTCCGGGCGGCACTACCGCGGCCGGTCTGAGGGAGCTCGAGCGCGGGGGTTTGCGGGCGGCAGTCGCGGACGCTGTTGCGGCGGCAAAAACCCGCTCTGAGCAGTTAGGAATCACAACAGAGTAGTTCCGGGTATTTTCAGTAATTTTCGATGGATTACCCCACACCCGTCGCAGTAACCCCATCCGCCCCGCTATTCTCCTCGTTGTATGCACGCGTTCGTGCCAGCGGAGGGGAAGCCGCTGGAACTGGCCGTGCCTGATTGATTGGGTTGCGATGACGTCTATGAACGGGCCATCGGCTGGCGGAAAGCGGGACAACGGAGGTTCGGGATCGTCCGACGGCCAGCCGGTCGCCAGGGCCCAATTCCTCACCGTTGCCGAAGTCGCCGGGCTCATGCGGGTCAGCAAGATGACGGTGTACCGACTCGTGCACAACGGCGAGTTGCCCGCGGTGCGCGTCGGCCGGTCCTTCCGCGTGCATGCCAAGGCGGTACACGATCTTCTGGAGACCTCGTACTTCGACGCCGGCTGACACCGGGGCGCGGTGGCGGGGTCAGCATCCCGCCCGGCCCGGCCGTCCTCGCCATCGCTCGCAGGCCCGTTTTCTTGTTGCGGGCCTGTCTTGGGTAAGGTGGCCAGGTTAAGTCGTGTCAAAGTCACGCGTCGAGGGTGCGGTCATATCCGCACACGAATCGGTAGGTAGGCAGCGAAGTTCATGGGTTCAGTCATCAAGAAGCGGCGTAAGCGCATGTCGAAGAAGAAGCACCGCAAGTTGCTTCGCCGTACCCGGGTGCAGCGCAGAAAACTCGGTAAGTAGTTCGGGGTTTCCCCGGTTCTGCGGTCTCGGCAGCGGGTGACTGTTTCCTGCTCGTTTCCTGGTGGAAATGTCCAAGCCGGTGTCGGCCGGTAGCCTGTGCGAATGGATTCGGGCGATTCCCGAGGTACCGCTGAGCACCCGAAGGTCGTCCTCGTCACCGGCGCATGCCGATTTCTCGGGGGCTATCTGACTGCTCGGCTGGCGGCTAACCCGTCAATCGATCGGGTCATCGCCGTGGACGCCATCGCGCCCAGTAAGGACCTGCTGCGGCGTATGGGGCGCGCGGAGTTCGTCCGAGCCGACATCAGAAATCCGTTCATCGCCAAGGTGATCCGCAACGGTGACGTGGATACCGTGGTGCATGCCGCGGCGGCCTCTTACACTCCGCGCAGCGGCGGCCGGGCCACGTTGAAGGAACTGAACGTCATGGGGGCCATGCAGTTGTTCGCGGCCTGCCAGAAGGCACCAACGGTGCGACGGGTGGTGCTCAAGTCCACTTCTGAGGTCTACGGCTCCAGCGCATTCGATCCCGTCATGTTCACCGAGGACGGGAGCAGCCGCCGACCGTCGGGCGAAGGCTTCGCCCGCGACAGCATCGACATTGAGGGGTACGCGCGCGGCCTCGGCCGGCGGCGGCCCGACATCGGCGTCACCATCTTGCGGCTGGCGAACATGATCGGCCCGGCGATGGATACCACTTTGTCGCGTTATCTCGCAGGTCCGGTGGTTCCGGTCACCGTCGGCCGAGACGCCCGGCTGCAGCTGCTGCACGAGCAGGACGCGCTCGGCGCACTGGAGCGGGCGACGGTCACAGGTAAGGCGGGTACGTTCAATATCGGCGCCAGCGGAATCATCATGATGAGTCAGGCGATTCGTCGTTCGGGCCGGCTGGCACTACCGCTTCCGTCGTTCGGCGTGCGTGTCGTCGATTCGCTGATGAAGGCGGCCGGTGGCGCCGAGATCAATCGCGACCAGCTTCGCTATATGACTTACGGCCGGGTCATGGACACCACCCGGATGCGGACCGAATTGGGGTACCACCCGAAGTGGGGGACCGTGGAAGCTTTCGACGACTACGTGCGCGGCCGTGGTTTGACGCCGATTGTTGATGCGCGATGGGTACGCTCTATGGAAAGTCGCGCCGTGGCGGTGGCGCAGCGCTGGGGAAATTGAGTATGCATTCAAACGGGCGGGGAGAAGGTTTTAATCGTGGCGGTTGAGTCGAAGGCGAAAGTCATTCCGCTGCACGGGAATTCGGGTCGCGCGGCGGCGGCGCGACTGGCCGGTCAGCGGTCCGAAGCGGCGCGTCGGCATCCGTCCCTGCTCGCTGATCCGAGCAGTCGCGCCTCGGCCGAGCAGATCGCCGCGGTGGTGCGCGAGATCGATCAGCACCGCAACGGCTTCGCGGCGACGCAAGCCGAGCCGGAGTCACCCAACGAGCTCGCGCAGAAGATCGCCGCGGTGGCCGAGTTCGCGCGTAGGCGCCTCACCGGTGACTACGTGGTCGACGAGTTCGGGTTCGACCAGCATCTCAACAATGCGGTCTTTCTTCCTTTGCTACGCGTGTTCTTCCGGAACTGGTTCCGGGTCGAGGTGACCGGTATCGAGAACCTGCCCGTCGACGGTGCGGGCCTGGTGGTGGCCAATCACGCGGGCGTGCTTCCGTTCGACGGTCTGATGGCCTCGGTGGCAGTGCACGACCACCACCCGGCGCAGCGCGACCTGCGCCTGCTGGCGGCCGACCTCGTCTTCGACATGCCGGTGCTGGGTCACGCGGCCCGCAAGGCAGGGCACACCATGGCATGCACGGCCGACGCCCACCGCCTGCTCGACGGTGGTGAACTGACCGCCGTGTTCCCGGAGGGCTACAAGGGGCTGGGTAAGCAGTTCAAGGACCGCTACAAATTGCAGCGGTTCGGCCGGGGCGGCTTCGTGTCGGCGGCCCTACGCGCCAAGGCGCCCATCATCCCGTGCTCGATCGTCGGATCCGAGGAGATCTATCCGATGATCGCCGACGTGAAACTGCTGGCGCGCCTGCTGGGCCTGCCGTACTTCCCGGTCACGCCGCTGTTCCCGCTGGCGGGCCCCGCGGGTCTGATTCCGCTGCCGTCGAAGTGGCACATCGAGTTCGGCACGCCGATTCCGACGGCCGACTACGACGACGCGGCGGCCGACGACCCGATGGTCACGTTCGAGTTGACCGACCACGTGCGCGAGACGATCCAGCAGACGCTGTACCGGCTGCTGGCGAACCGGCGCAACATGTTCTTCGGCTGACGACAATGCGGCGCCGCTGCGCCGAGTGTGCGGGCAGAGCGAAATTCGGCGCCCGATTTCGCAGTGGGCGCACGTTCGGCGAGGCGAGAGCCCCGACGGCTACTTGGCCAGGGTGAACTGGCAGACATCGGTGTAGCCCTCGCGGAACAATTCCGCGCAACCCGTGAGGTAGCGCATGTACTTGTCGTAGACCTCTTCGTTCTGGATCGCGATGGCCTCGTCGCGGCGGGATTCCAGCGCGGCGGCCCAGGTGTCCAGCGTGCGGGCGTAGTGCAGCCGCAGCGGCTGTACCCGCTCGACCTTGAAGCCGGCCTTGACCGCGTGCTGCTCGACGTCGGACACGAACGGCAGCCGTCCGCCCGGGAAGATTTCGTCCATGATGAATTTGAAGAATTTGAGCTTCGACATCGTCAGCGGCAGGCCGCGTTCGGCGAACTCCGCGTCGCTCGGCTTGACGATGGTGTGCAACATCATCACGCCGTCGGCGGGCAGCGCGTTGTAGGCCATGTCGAAGAATGCGTCGTAACGATCGTCACCGAAATGTTCGAATGCGCCGATCGACACGATCCGGTCGACGGTTCCCGGGAACTCCTCCCAGCCCTGCAACCGGGCCTCGGCCCGCCGGCCCGACCGGCGCACGACCTCGGATTCGTTCAGCAACGTCTGCACGTGCTTGTGCTGGTTTTCCGAGAGCGTCAGGCCGATGACGTTGACGTCGTAGCGTTCGACGGCGCGGTGGATCGTGGCCCCCCAACCACAGCCCACGTCGAGCATGGTCATCCCTGGCTGCAGACCGAGTTTGCCCAGCGACAGATCGATCTTTGCGCGCTGGGCCTCTTCCAGCGTCATGTCGTCGCGCTCGAAAAACGCGCAACTGTAGGTCTGGGTGGGGTCCAGGAACAGCCGGAAGAACTCATCCGAGAGGTCGTAATGGGTCTGGACGTCCTCGAATCGGGGGGTGAGCTCCGCTTCGGTCGGGGATTCGCTGGCCTCGGGCATAGGCGCCGACATTATGCTCCGGCCACCCGCGATGCAATTGCGGCAACCTGTGCATCGGTGTGCTCGTCGCTCACCGCCTCGCCGATCATCGTCACCACGGTTGTCAGCACGGGCTCGCCGGCGCCGTCGGTGACCTCGCTGCGCAGCTCCGCGATCACGGTGCCGTGGGACTGGATGACGGAGTCCAGATAGGAGTCGAAATACAGTTCGTCACCGACGACGATCGGGCGGTGGAAGCGCAGTTTCTGGTCGCGATGGATCACCCGCGCGAGGTTGATGCCGACGTCGAACTGCTGGAACATCTCCAGCTGCACACGCCGGCCTGCGACCGCGATGAAGGTCAGGGGAGCGATGACGTTGTCGTATCCCAGCTCCTTGGCCGACCCCTCGTCGTAGTGGGCGGGGTGCGTATCGGCGACCGCCGCGGCGAATTCGCGAACCTTCTCCCGGCCCACGACGAACTTGTCGTGGAAACGGTAGTGCGTCCCGATGATGTCTTCAGCAATGGCCATGGCTGGTGATGCGTCCTTGTTGCATTGATTTGGGCTGCCGCAAGATGTCAGCGCCTAGCGCGGCAGCCTATCAAGCCGCGCGACGTGCCCGATCTCAGCGAGAGTCATGGCGGCGCGACGCGATGGCAGCCAGCGCGCCGCCCGCGGCGCCGAGCGCCAGCGCCGAGGGGACACCGATCCGAGCGGCTTTGCGGGCGGTCCGGAAGTCGCGGATCTCCCAGCCGCGCTTACGCGCCAGGTCCCGCAGGTCCGCGTCGGGGTTGATCGCGACGGCGGTGCCCACCAGCGTCAGCATCGGAACGTCGTTGAAGCTGTCCGAATAGGCGGTACAGCGACGCAGGTTCAGCCCCTCACGAATGGCCAGCGCGCGCACGGCGTGGGCCTTACCTGCGCCGTGCAGGATCTCTCCGACCAGCCGGCCCGTGAACACCCCGTCGACCGATTCGGCGACGGTGCCCAGCGCGCCGGTCAGTCCCAGTCGATTGGCGATGGTGGCAGCCAGCTCGTAGGGCGTCGCGGTGACCAGCCACACCTGCTGGCCCGCGTCGAGATGCATCTGGGCCAGATCGCGGGTGCCCGGCCAGATCTTGTCGGCGATGATCTCGTCGAAGATCTCCTCGCCGACCGCGACGAGTTCCTCGGTGGAACGCCCCTCGATGAACGACAGCGCCTTGCGTTTGCCCTCGGCGACGTCGTCGCTGTTCTCCCGCCCGGTGAGCTGGAACTTGGCCTGGGCGTAGACGAATCCGACCACATCGCGGTAGGTGAAGAACTTGCGTGCGGCCAGGCCGCGGGCGAAGTGCACCAGCGACGACCCGTGCACCATCGTGTTGTCGACGTCGAAGAACGCGGCCGCCGTGAGGTCCGCCGGTGGGGGCGCGGGACTGGTGGCCAGGCCCGCCATGGCGCGCTCCGCGCTGGGGCCGCCCGCTTCGAAGGTCTCGGGCGGCGCGTCGCCGTCTGACTGAATGTCAGACTCGGCTTCCATCGCGCCCCCTTCGCTCAACCCGGACAACCAACGACACCCTATCGGGGTCTGTGGGATCAGGGCTCCTCGCCGGTGCCACACTCGTGTCGATGATCCGCCCACACGTGCAGCTGTTGACCAGGGCCGGGTGCGGGTTGTGCGCCCGCGCCCATGAGCAGTTGACGCGGCTGGCCGCCGAGCTGGACTTCACCTTGACGGTCACCGATGTCGACGCCCGCGCCGACGCCGGGGATCAGGGTTTGCGTGCCGAGTTCGGTGACCGGGTGCCGGTCGTCCTGCTCGAGGGTGCCGAGCACAGCTACTGGGATGTCGACGAACCGCAACTGCGGGCGGATCTGGCGGCGTTACGCAACGCCTGATGAGCGGGCTGTGAGAAAGCTCCTTCCGAGGTGCACAAATTTGGTGACCCAGAGGCCGAACGACTACGGTTGTAGCCAGTTTTGAACTGATGTTCTTCGGCTGTTTGCGGCAAGGAGCGTGCAGGATGACCGCTCGGTGTGGGGCCAGAAAGTTGGCTAAGTGAGCGTTCTGCTATTCGGGGTGTCACACCGGAGTGCGCCGGTTTCCGTTCTGGAACAGCTCTCGACCAACGAGGCCGAACAGGCCAAGATCATCGACCAGGTTCTGCAGTCTCCGCTGGTCACCGAAGCCATGGTGTTGTCGACGTGCAACCGGGTCGAAGTCTATGCGGTGGTCGAGGCCTTCCACGGCGGCCTGTCGGTGATCGGGCAGGTACTCGCCGAGCATTCCGGCATGGCGATGGGCGACCTGACCAAGTACGCCTACGTCCGCTACGCCGAGGCCGCTGTCGAGCATCTCTTCTCGGTGACCTCCGGCCTGGATTCGGCCGTGATCGGCGAGCAGCAGGTGCTCGGCCAGGTGCGCCGGGCGTACTCCGCCGCCGAGGCCAATCACACCGTGGGCCGCACGCTGCACGAGCTGTCCCAGCGTGCGCTGTCGGTGGGCAAGCGGGTGCACACCGAGACCGGGATCGACGCCGCGGGCGTCTCGGTGGTGTCGGTGGCACTCGGGATGGCCGACGCCAGGCTCGCCGGGCTGGCCGGCCGCTCCGCCGTCGTGGTGGGTGCGGGGGCCATGGGCGCGCTGTCGGGTGCTCATCTGGTGCGCGCCGGGATCGCCGAGGTCCATGTCGTCAACCGCTCCCTCCCGCGCGCCGAGCGCCTGGCGGAGAACCTGCGCGAGCAGGGCGTGATCGCCTCGGCGCTGAGCCTCGATGATCTTCCGCTGGCCCTGGCGGGTGCCGACGTCGTGATCAGCAGCACCGGCGCGGTGCGCCCGGTGGTCTCGCTGGCCGACGTGCACCACGCCCTCGCCAGGCGTGACGAGCAGCATCAACTGGTCATCTGCGACCTCGGGATGCCCCGTGACGTCGACGCCGCTGTCTCCGGTCTGCCCGGTGTCTGGGTGGTCGACATGGACCGGATCCAGCGTGAACCGTCGGCCCGGGCGGCCGCCACCGACGCCGAGGCGGCGCGGGCCATCGTTGCCACCGAGGTCGCGACGTACCTGGCCGGCCAGCGGATGGCCGAGGTCACCCCGACCGTCACCGCGTTGCGCCAGCGTGCCGCAGACGTCGTCGAAGCGGAGTTGCTGCGACTGGAGAACCGGTTGCCGGGTCTGGACCTCTCACAGCGCGACGAGGTGGCCAGGACCGTCCGCCGGGTCGTGGACAAGCTGCTGCACGCGCCCACGGTGCGGGTCAAACAGTTGGCCAGCGCGCCTGGCGGTGACAGCTACGCCGAGGCGTTGCGCGAGCTCTTCGAGCTCGACCCCACCGCTGTTGACGCCGTTGCCACCGCGGGCGAGTTGCCCTTGGTCGCAACGGATTTCGATGCCACTACGGACAAATCCGAGTAACACTTGCCCTTCTCTACGACACCGATACCCGACTCGATCCGGATCGGCACCCGTGGCAGCCTGCTGGCGACAACCCAGGCCGGCCTGATCCGGGACGCCCTGATCGAACGCGGCCACGCGGCGGAACTGACCATTGTCTCCACCGACGGCGACCGTTCGTCGGCACCGATCGCCGAGATCGGTGTCGGCGTGTTCACCGCCGCGCTGCGCGAGGCCATCGCCGACGGGCAGGTCGACATGGCTGTGCATTCCTACAAAGATTTGCCGACGGCCGAGGACTCCCGGTTCGTCATCGCCGCCATCCCGCGTCGTGCGGACGCCAGGGACGCTCTGGTGGCCCGCGACGGCCTGGTGCTGGGGGAGTTGCCGGCAGGTTCGGTGATCGGCACGTCATCGGTGCGCAGGGCCGCGCAGCTTAGAGCACTGGGTCTCGGTTTGGAAATCCGCCCCCTACGAGGCAACCTAGATACCAGGTTGAACAGGGT
>CAMFLL010000035.1 GCA_945957405.1 uncultured Mycolicibacterium sp.
CGCGGCGGCACCGGTCTGACCGGGACCATCCGGACACTGGCGGGCGTGGGTTCGGTTGTGCCGATCGCCGCCGGGGCCATCTCATGGGGCCTGCTCACCCGCAACCGGCGGCGCGGGATCAACTTCTTCACCAGCAACTGGGGTCCGATGCTGCTGGCGTCCAGCGGCGTGAACCTCAACGTGCTGGGCCGGGAGAACCTCACCGCCAAACGGCCCGCGGTGTTCATCTTCAACCACCGCAACAACTTCGACCCGGTGATCACCAGTGCGCTGGTGCGCGACAACTTCACCGGCGTGGGCAAGAAGGAACTCGAGAGCGATCCGCTGGTGGGCACGCTCGGCAAGCTGATGGATTCGGTGTTCATCGACCGCGATGACAGCAAGGCCGCGGTGGAATCGCTCAAACAGGTCGAAGATCTTGCCCGCAAAGGACTTTCGATCGTCATCGCGCCCGAGGGCACGCGGCTGGACACCACCACGGTCGGCCCGTTCAAGAAGGGGCCATTCCGCATCGCGATGTCGGCCGGTATCCCCATCGTCCCGGTGGTCATCCGCAACGCCGAGGCGATCGGCTCGCGCAACTCACAGATGATGAACCCCGGAACGGTGGATGTTGCTGTCTTCCCACCCATTTCGGTCAAAGACTGGACGGTCGACGACCTCAACGATCGCATCGCGGAGGTGCGTCAGCTCTACCTGGACACGCTGGAGAACTGGCCGCACGACACGTTGCCCGACGTCGGCAAGTACGTGAAGGACGCCAAGGCCACCCCCGCCAAGAAGACGCCGGCCAGGGCGGCTGCCGCGAAGAAGGCGCCCGCCAAGAAGGCCGCAACGAAGAAGACGCCGGCCAAGAAGGCCGCCCCGACGGCGGAGGGTAACGGCGAAGCCGGCGCCAAGCCGCCCGCCAAGGGCGTGCGGGGACGATCGTGAGCAAGGCCGGCGATTCCTCGGACCTGATGAATGTCACCATCACCGGTGACGCACTTGTCTTGGCGTCGGTGTCGTCGGCCGCCGAACTCGACCTGCTCAACCGCTGGCTCGACGAGCAGCGCGCCGAGAATCCTCAGGCGCGCATCGAGGTCCTGCAATTGCCCGGAGACGAGCCGCCACCCGGCGTGATCGCACGTCTGGTCGAGGAACTCGAGTCCGGCGAAGACCGCTCGGTGGTGCCGGTGCGCGTTTTCTGGGTGCCCGGCGGCTTGCCGACGCGGGTCAAGGTGGTCGGGCTGTTGTCCGGCCGGGAAACCTATCGGCCGCCGGAGATGCTGCAGAAGCGCATCCTGCGCAAGGATCCGTCCCGCGCCCGGGTGGTGGCCGGGGAACCGGCCAAGGTGTCCGAGCTGCGCCAGCTCTGGCACGACAACACCGTCGGAGACAGCCCGCGGGAATTCGCCCGTTTCGTGCTGAGGCGGGCCAGCCTGGCGATCGAACGTATCGAATTGCGGCTCATGGGGCCGGAATACAAGTCACCACATCTGGTCAAGCCCGAGATGATGGCGTCGACGCGGTTCATCGAGGGCCTCGAGCAGATCCCGGGCGCCTCCGTCGAGAAGGCCGGCGAGATGCTCGACGAACTGGCCACGGGCTGGAGCCGCTTCTCCGTTGACCTGATCCCTTCGATGGGCCGGGCGATCTTCAGCCGGGGATTCGATCCGAACATCGACTACGACCTCAGCGAGATCGAGTCGATGCGGCACGCGCTGGAGGCCCATCCGGCGGTGCTCCTGTTCTCGCACCGGTCCTATCTCGACGGTGCGATCGTCCCGGTGGCAATGCAGGAGAACGGACTTCCGCCCGTACACACCTTCGCCGGGATCAACCTGTCCTTCGGGTTCATGGGCCCGCTGATGCGCCGGTCCGGTGTCATCTTCATCCGCCGCAAGCTCGACGACCCGCTGTACAAGTACGTGCTGCGCCAGTTTGTCGGATACATCGTGGAGAAGCGGTTCAACCTGAGCTGGTCCATCGAGGGAACGCGGTCGCGAACCGGAAAGATGTTGCCGCCCAAGCTCGGTCTGCTGGCCTACGTTGCTGACGCGTACCTCGACGGCCGTAGTGAGGACATCCTGCTGCAGCCGGTGTCGATCAGTTTCGACCAGCTGCACGAGACCACCGAATACGCCGCGTACGCCCAGGGCGGGGAGAAGAAGCCCGAAGGTGTCAGCTGGCTCTACAACTTCATCAAGGCCCAGGGCGAACGCAACTTCGGCAAGATCTATGTGCGGTTCCCCGAGGCGGTGTCCATGCGCCAGTATCTCGGGCCCCCGCATGGCGACACCGACGAAGACTCGGCCACCAAGCGGTTGGCGCTGCAGAAGATGGCCTTCGAGGTCGCCTGGCGCATCCTCGGCGCTACGCCCATCAACGCGACCGGCCTGGTGTCGGCGCTGCTGCTGACCACGCGCGGTGTTGCGCTCACGCTGCCTCAGGTGCACCACACCCTGCAGGACTCGCTGGATTACCTCGAGCGCAAGAAGACCCCCATGACCGACAGCGCGTTGCGGTTGCGCACGCCCGAGGGCGTGCAGTCGGCGCTCGACGCGCTGTCCGGGGGTCACCCTGTGACGCGGATCGACGGCGGCCGTGAACCCGTGTGGCGCATCGCCCCCGAGGACGAGCACGAGGCGGCGTTCTACCGGAACACGATCATCCACGCATTCCTGGAAACCTCGATCGTTGAACTCGCCCTCGCGTATGCCGACCGTGCCGAGGGCGATCGGCTGGAGGCGTTCTGGTCACAGGTCATGCGGCTGCGAGATCTGCTGAAATTCGAGTTCTACTTTGCCGATTCCGCCGCGTTCCGCGGGCACATCGCCGAAGAGATGGCGTGGCATACCGACTGGGAGGCCAGTGTCGCGGCGGGCGGCGACGGTATCGCGCGACTGCTGCACGACAAGAAGCCACTGATGTCGCATGCCATGTTGCGCCCGTTCATCGAGGCCTACGAGATCGTCGCCGACGTGCTGCGCGAGGCGCCTGCGGAAGTCAGCGAGAAGGAACTCACCGCCCGCGCCCTCGGGGTGGGACGGCAGCTCGCCGCGCAGCGGCAGGTGCGCAGCAACGAATCGGTGTCGGCCCTGCTGTTCACCACGGCTCGCCAGGTTGTCGCAGACCAGGGGCTGCTGCAGCCCGGGCCCGACCTCGCTGCGCGCCGCGAGGCGTTCCTGGAGGAACTGCGCGGAATCCTGGCCGACATGGGTCGGGTACACCTGATCTCGCGCACCCAGTTCCTGGAACGGGAAGCCTCCGCCGCTTCGTCCTGAGCAGGATTTCAGCCTGGTTGGCGGTGGGCCATACGCTGGTCCGGTGACTGCGCCCGGCCCCACCGATCGACGGACCGCTGTGTGGCCGGTACTGCTCGGCGTGGCGGTGCTGGCCGGATGCACGGCCGCGGCGCTGGCGGCGCTGGCCCTGACCGACGCACTGACCGCCACTGGCCTGCCCGATCCGGGGCCGGTGACCACGGTCGGGTTGCCGTTCGTGCGCGCGGCCGGTGAGATCGCCGCCGTCGTGGCCGCGGGCTCGTTCCTCTTCGCCGCCTTCTTCGTCCCGCCGCAGGACTCCGGTGTGCTCGACGTCGCCGGATACCGCGCCCTGCGGACCGGCACGGTGGCCTCGGGGGCCTGGGCGGTGTGTTCGGCGTTGTTGGTGCCGCTGACCATCTCCGATGTGTCCGGGCAGCCACTGCGCGACAGCCTGAATCCGACGGCGGTGTGGTCGGTGGCCAGCCTGGTCGAGACGGCCGGCGCCTGGCGATGGACGGCGTTTCTGGCCGCCACGCTCACGATCGTCAGCATCCCCGTCTTGCGCTGGTCGTGGACGCCGATCCTGTCCGCGGCCGCCCTGGTCACCCTGATCCCGCTCGGACTGACGGGTCACTCGTCGGCGGGTGGTGCGCACGACCTGGCGACCAACAGCCTGCTGATCCACCTGATCGCAGGCGCGGTGTGGGCGGGCGGACTGCTGGCCCTGCTGGCTCACGCACTGCGCGGCGGGGAACACGCCGACCTGGCCGCCCGGCGGTTCTCGGCCGTCGCGCTGTGGTGTTTCGTCGCGATGGCGCTGTCGGGAATCATCAACGCCCTGATCCGGGTGCGGCCCGCCGATCTGCTGCAGACCGGCTACGGCGCGCTGATCATCGCGAAGGTCGTCGCCTTGTGTCTGCTCGGTTTCCTCGGCTGGCGGCAGCGGCGCTCGGGCGTGGCCGCTCTGCAGGCCGATCCGCAGGCCCGCGCTGCGCTGATCCGGCTGGCACTGGCAGAGGCGGCGATCTTCGGGCTGACCTTCGGGGTGGCCGTCGCACTGGGCCGCACGCCGCCGCCACCACCGCGCGTGATCAATCCGTCGATCCCCGAAGTCGAGATCGGTTACGACTTCGACGGCCCGCCGACCGTGGCCCGGGTGCTGTTCGACTGGCGGTTCGACCTGTTCTTCGGTACCGCGGCGATCATCGCCGCCGCGGTGTACGTGGCCGCGGTGATCAGGCTGCGGCGTCGCGGCGACGCGTGGCCCACCGGCCGGATCGTGGCGTGGCTGTTGGGCTGCTTCGCGCTGCTGATGGCGACATCGTCCGGGATCGGTCGCTACATGCCGGCCATGTTCAGCATGCACATGGCGGCCCACATGCTGATGTCGATGCTGGTGCCGATATTGCTGGTGCTCGGAGCGCCGGTGACACTGGCGCTGCGGGCACTGCCCGCAGCCGGGCGGGGCGATCCGCCGGGGATGCGGGAATGGCTGCTGGCGGCGCTGCACAGCCGGGTTTCGCGGTTCTTCACCAACCCGTTCGTCGCGACGGCGCTGTTCATCATCGGCTTCTACGGCCTGTACTTCGGTGGTCTCTTCGACGCTGCCGTGGGCAGCCATGCCGGCCACGTCGCCATGAACATCCACTTCCTGCTGTCGGGCTACCTCTTCTACTGGGTGGTCATCGGCGTCGACCCGACCCCTCGCCCGATCCCGCCGCTGGGCAAGGTGGGAATGGTGTTCGCATCGTTGCCACTGCACGCGTTCTTCGGCGTGGTGTTGATGGGGACGCAGTCCGTGCTCGGCGAGACGTTCTACCGGTCACTGCACCTGCCGTGGCACACCGATCTGTTGGCCGATCAGCGCCTCGGCGGCGGTATCGCCTGGTCCGCCGGGGAGGTGCCGCTGGTGGTGGTGATGATCGCGCTGCTGGTCCAGTGGACGCGCAGTGACCGACGTACCGCCAAACGGCTGGACCGCGCCGCCGACCGTGACGACGACGCCGACTTGACGGCCTACAACGCGATGCTCGCCGAGCTGGCGCGCCGAGAAACCCGTTCACCGCACGACAGCTAAGTTTGACTTTCAAACTGTTTGTCGGCATGGTGGAGGGATGTCGACCGTCACGCTTGCCGAACTGGCGGGACGGCCGTGCCCCATAGCTGCCGCCCTCGAGCTGGTCGGTGAGCGCTGGTCGCTGTTGGTGGTGCGTGAAATCGCGCTGGGGGCAACACGTTTCGGCGACATCGTGAAGGGAACCGGTGCGCCACGGGACCGGATCGCCGCGCGGTTGAAGGCGCTCGAGAGCGCCGGGGTGGTGCTCCGGGTGCCCGCCGAGAAACGCCACGAGTACCGGCTGACCGACTCCGGACGTGACCTGGTGCCGGTGCTCGACGCGCTGCTGGCCTGGGGGCAGGTACACGCCGTCAGCCCACAGGATCCCGACCGCCAGCCCGCCTACCCGTCGCTGTGCACCCGCATCAAGGAGAAGCCGTGACCGCAGAATTGACCGATGACGCCGTGTCCTGGGGGGAGCGGCAGACCCGCGAAGTCGCGTGGCACGATCCGGCGCCGACCACGGCGGTGGGGCTGGGCATGGCCGGCGTGGACTATCTGCGGGCCATGGTCGACGGTGAGTTGCCACCACCGCCGATCGCCGGCCTGATGCGGTTCGAGATGGTCTCCGCCGAACCCGGCCGGGTGGTCTTCGCCTGCGAGCCCGACCAGTCGATGTACAACCCGATCGGCGCGGTGCACGGCGGGTTGGTCTGCACGCTGCTCGACTCGGTGGCCGGGTGTGCGCTGCACTCCACCCTGCCGCAGGGCAAGGGCTACACGTCCGTCGAGATCAAGATCAACTACCTGAAGGCGGTCCGCATCGAAAGCGGGACCCTGACAGCGGTCGGCACGGTCGTCAAAGCCGGCGGACGGGTCGGCTTCACCGAGGGGGTGGTGACCGACGCGAATGGCGCGGTGGTGGCCACCGCCAGCAGCACGCTGCTGATCTTCGACATCTGAGTGTCCACAGATACGGCTTGATCCACAGCCGGGCTGATGCCGGCGGTCGACGTGTCCGATCTGTCGGTGCCGCCGGGCTGACTGGGTGCACACAGCACGGATCACCGAAAGGACACCGCAATGTTCGAAACCCCCATCACCATCGTCGGCCGCATCGTCACCGATATTCGCCGGCGCAGCGTCGGCCAGCAGGATGTCGTGAAGTTCCGCCTGGCCAGCAATGCACGGCGGCGCACCGATGACGGCTGGGAGCCCGGCGAATCTCTGTTCGTCAACGTCAACTGCTGGGGGCGGCTGGTCACCGGCGTCGCCGGCAGCCTCAAGAAGGGTGACGCGGTCATCGTCGTCGGAAACATCTACACCAGCGAATACGAGGACAAGGACGGTAACCGGCGGTCCTCGCTGGAGATGCGCGCCAGCGCCGTCGGGCCGGACCTGGCCCGGTACATCGCCATCGTCAAGAAGGTGGAGGACGTCCCCGTAGAGGGAACTTCCGCGCCGGCGGTACACGTCGAGGGTGCCGGGGAACGTCCCGATGACGACACCTTCAACGAGCCTGAGGATGTCGACGAGGTCGACACATCCCTGAGTCTGTCGGCCTGACGCTCATTCGGCCCGGCATCGCCGTCCCGCTAGGATCAGTGGTCGGCTCATCAGGGCTCGTTATCCGCCCTGCATCGTCAGCCCAGGCAGCTGACCCCGAGCATTTTCTGCAGACCTAGAAAGGCGATACCGCGGCATGGCTGAGTTCATCTACACGATGAAAAAGGTCCGCAAGGCGCACGGCGACAAAGTCATCCTCGACGACGTCACGCTGAACTTCCTCCCCGGAGCCAAGATCGGCGTGGTGGGGCCCAACGGGGCCGGTAAGTCGAGCGTCTTGCGGATCATGGCCGGCTTGGACAAGCCCAACAACGGCGACGCGTTCCTGGCCGCCAACGCGACGGTCGGCATCCTCCAGCAGGAGCCCAAGCTCGACGACACCAAGACCGTTCGCGAGAACGTCGAAGAAGGTGTCCCCATCAAGGCCAAACTCAACCGGTACAACGAGGTGGCCGAGCTGATGGCCACCGACTACACCGATGAGCTCATGGAAGAGATGGGCAAGCTCCAGGAAGAGCTGGACGCCGCCGACGCCTGGGATATCGACTCCCAGCTCGAGCAGGCCATGGACGCCCTGCGCTGCCCGCCGGCCGATGAGCCGGTCACCCACCTCTCCGGTGGTGAGCGGCGCCGCGTCGCCCTGTGCAAGCTGCTGCTGAGCAAGCCCGACCTGCTGCTGCTCGACGAGCCAACCAACCACCTCGACGCCGAAAGTGTGCTGTGGCTCGAGCAGCACCTGGCGAGCTACCCGGGCGCCATCCTCGCGGTCACCCACGACCGGTACTTCCTCGACAACGTGGCCGAGTGGATCCTCGAACTCGACCGCGGCCGGGCCTACCCGTACGAGGGCAACTACTCCACATATCTGGAGAAGAAGGCTGAGCGACTCGAGGTCCAGGGCAAGAAGGACCAGAAGCTGCAGAAGCGGCTCAAGGAGGAGCTGGCGTGGGTCCGTCAGGGCGCCAAGGCCAGGCAGGCCAAGAACAAGGCCCGGCTGCAGCGTTACGACGAGATGGTCGTCGAGGCCGAGAAGACCCGCAAGCTCGACATGGAGGAGATCCAGATCCCGGTCGGGCCACGGCTGGGCAGCCTCGTTGTCGAGGTCGAGCATCTCGACAAGGGCTTCGACAGCCGCCCGCTGATCAAGGACCTGTCGTTCACGTTGCCGCGCAACGGCATCGTCGGCGTGATCGGCCCCAACGGTGTCGGTAAGACCACCTTGTTCAAGACCATCGTCGGCCTCGAGCAACCCGACAGCGGCACGGTGCGGGTCGGCGACACGGTCAAGTTGTCCTACGTCGACCAGAACCGCGCGGGCATCGACCCCAAGAAGAACGTCTGGGAGGTCGTGTCGGACGGGCTGGACTACATCGAGGTCGGTCAGACCGAGATCCCGTCGCGCGCCTACGTATCCGCGTTCGGCTTCAAAGGTCCCGATCAGCAGAAGCCGGCCGGCGTGCTCTCCGGTGGTGAACGCAACCGCCTCAATCTCGCCCTGACGCTCAAAGAGGGCGGCAACCTGATCCTGCTCGACGAACCGACCAACGACCTCGACGTCGAGACCCTGGGCTCACTGGAGAACGCATTGGAGAAGTTCCCCGGCTGCGCCGTGGTCATCAGCCACGATCGGTGGTTCCTCGACCGCACCTGCACGCACATCCTGGCGTGGGAGGGTGACGACGACAACGAGGCCAAATGGTTCTGGTTCGAGGGCAACTTCGGGGCCTACGAGGAGAACAAGATCGAAAGACTCGGTGCCGATGCAGCTCGTCCGCACAGGGTGACCCACCGAAGGCTGACACGCGACTAATGTGACCGCTGGCGTACCAGTGCCGGTGCGCCGCGAAGTCAGGAGTGATCCGATGACGGTGAATCCCGGTGGTGCAACAGCGACAGGTCCGCTCGAGTGGGCGCAGCTCACCCCTGAGCATGTCGAGAAGCTCAGGCATGCCTATCTCGGCACCTTCCGCGGTCCGCACGGCGACGCCCCCCAGACCGATGTCGACGCCGCCGATACCGGTGCTTTGCGTCGCGCCACCACCGACGCCGTACCGCCGTCGCTGGTCGCCGCGCAGTACGAGCTCGCGCGGCGACGCACGGTCGGTCAGACCAAGGTCGGCGTGGCCGGAGCCGACGGGCCGGAGGGGTTCGGCCTGGCGCTGCAGGTGGTGACCGATCAGGCCGCGATGCTGATGGACTCGGTGACGGTCCTGCTGCACCGCCTCGGCGTTGCCTACGTCGCGATCATGAACCCGTCCTTCCAGGTGCGCCGGGACGCTGCGGGGGAGCTGCTCGACATCGCGCCCGCCACGTCGGACGACGACACCGCCGCCGGTGTCACCGAGACGTGGATCCACGTTCAACTGGCGCCGTCGGTCGATCGCCGCGCGGTGTCGGCCGCCGAACGGCTGATCCCGAACGTGCTCGCCGACAGCCGTCAGGTGGCCCTCGACGCCACCGCGATGTGTGACGCCCTCACCGGCCTGGCCGGTGAGCTCGACACCGACACCGGGGGCCGCTTCCCGGGCCCCGACCGCGGTGACGTCGCCGATCTGCTGCGCTGGTTGGCCGACGGGCACTTCGTGCTCCTCGGATACCAGCGCTGCCCGGTGCAGGACGGTCGCGCCGCGGTGGACCAGGCCAGCCGGCTCGGTGTGCTGCGGCTGCGCGACGAAGACCTGCCACAGCTGACCGACAACGACGACCTGCTGGTGCTGGCGCAGGCGACCATCCCCAGCTATCTGCGCTACGGCGCCTATCCGTACATCGTGGTGGTCCGGGAACGCGGCGACACCATGCCGATCGAGCATCGCTTCGTGGGGTTGTTCACCGTCGCCGCCATGAACGCCAATGTGCTGGAGATCCCGCTGATCTCGCGCCGGGTCCACGACGCACTGACACTGGCGGCCAAGGATCCCAGCCACCCGGGTCAGCTGCTGCTCGACGTGATCCAGACCGTGCCGCGCTCGGAGTTGTTCGCGCTCAGTGCGCAGGAACTGCACGACATGGCGATGACCGTCATCGATCTGGGCTCGCGGCGGCGCACCCTGCTGTTCGCCCGCGCCGACCAGCTCGGCCACTTCGTGTCCTGCCTGGTCTATCTCCCGCGTGATCGCTACACCACCGCGGTCCGCCTGGAGATGCAGGACATCCTGGTGCGCGAATTCGGCGGCGTCAGCATCGAATATGCGGCCAGGGTCAGCGAATCACCCTGGGCGCTCGTGCATTTCACCGTCAAGATGCCAGACGGCACGCGGCCGCAGGATGTCGACGCGTCGCTGGCCAACGAGACCCGGATCCAGGGCCTGCTGACCGAGGCGGCCCGGACATGGGGCGACCGGCTGCTCGGCAACGTGCAGACCGGTTCCATCGACCAGAGCAACGCCGAGCATTACGCGGACGCGTTCCCGGAGTCCTACAAGCAGAGTGTCGATCCGCTCGATGCCATCGAGGACATCGGCATCGTCGAGCAGTTGCGCGCCGACTCGGTGAAGCTGGTGTTCGCCAACGCCACCAGCGATACCGCAGCCCGGCTCACCTGGTACCTGGGTGGCCGGTCGGCGTCGTTGAGTGAGCTGTTGCCGATGTTGCAGTGCATGGGCGTCGACGTGCTCGAGGAACGGCCGTTCACAGTGACGCGGCCGGACGGGCTGCCGGTGTGGATCTACCAGTTCCGCATCTCACCGCATCCGACCATCCCGGTGGCCTCACCTGACGAGATCGAAGACGTCGCACAGCGTTTCGCCGACACCGTCACCGCGATCTGGCACCGCCGCGTCGAGGTCGACCGCTTCAACGAGCTCGTGTTGCGGGCCGGACTGACGTGGCAGCAGGTGTCGATCCTGCGGGCCTACGCCAAATACCTGCGGCAGGCCGGTTTCCCGTACAGCCAGTCCCACATCGAGACCGTCATCAACCAGAACCCCGGCACCGCCAGGTCGCTGGTCGAGTTGTTCGAGGCGTTGTTCGATCCCAGCCAGGACGAGGCCGACAAGGCGCAGGCCGCGCAATCGGCCGCCGCGGCGGTCGCTGCCGACATCGACGCGCTGGTCAGCCTCGACACCGACCGGGTGTTGCGCGCGTTCGCATCACTGATCCAGGCCACGCTGCGCACCAATTACTTCGTCACGCGCACCAATTCGGCACGCCACCAAGGTGTCTTGGCGATGAAGCTCAATCCGGGCCTGATCGACGAGCTGCCCCTGCCGCGGCCCAAATTCGAGATCTTCGTGTATTCGCCGCGGGTGGAGGGCGTGCACCTGCGGTTCGGTTTCGTCGCGCGTGGCGGCCTGCGCTGGTCGGACCGCCGGGAGGATTTCCGCACCGAGATCCTGGGCCTCGTCAAGGCCCAGGCCGTGAAGAACGCCGTGATCGTGCCCGTCGGCGCCAAGGGCGGCTTCGTGGTGAAGAACCCGCCGTTGGCCACCGGCGACCCGGCGACCGACCGGGACGCCACCCGCAACGAGGGCGTGGCGTGCTACCGGTTGTTCATCGCCGGGCTGCTCGACGTCACCGACAATGTCGAACAGGCCACCGGCGCCGTGGTGACGCCACCCGAGGTGCTGCGCCGCGACGGCGACGACGCGTACCTGGTGGTGGCCGCGGACAAGGGGACCGCGACGTTCTCCGACATCGCCAACGATGTCGCCAAGTCGTACGGTTTCTGGCTCGGCGACGCCTTCGCCTCCGGCGGTTCGGTCGGCTATGACCACAAGGCCATGGGCATCACCGCCAAGGGCGCGTGGGAGAGCGTCAAACGCCACTTCCGCGAGATGGGTGTCGACACCCAGACCCAGGACTTCACGGTGGTCGGCGTCGGCGACATGAGCGGCGACGTGTTCGGCAACGGCATGCTGCTGTCCAAGCACATCCGGTTGGTCGCCGCGTTCAACCACATGCATGTCTTCATCGACCCCGATCCGGATCCCGCCACCACCTGGGTCGAACGCCAGCGCATGTTCGACCTGCCCCGGTCGTCGTGGGAGGACTACGACACATCCCTGATCTCCGCGGGCGGCGGTATCTACAGCCGCCAGCAGAAGTCGATCCCGATCAGCCCGGAAGCGCGGGCCGCGCTCGGTATCGAGGACGACGTCACCGAGATGACGCCACCCGCCCTGGTCAAGGCGATCCTGCGGGCGCCGGTGGACCTGTTGTGGAACGGCGGCATCGGCACCTACGTCAAGGCCGAGATCGAATCCGACGCCGACGTCGGCGACCGTGCCAATGACCTGGTGCGGGCGAATGCGAACCAGGTGCGCGCCAAGGTGATCGGCGAGGGCGGCAACCTCGGCGTGACGTCGCTGGGACGGGTGGAATTCGACCTGACCGGCGGCCGGATCAACACCGACGCCCTGGACAACTCCGCCGGTGTCGACTGCTCCGACCACGAGGTCAACATCAAGATCCTGATCGACTCGCTGGTCACGGTCGGCAAGATCTCGGCCGATGAGCGCACCGCGCTGCTCGAGTCGATGACCGACGAGGTCGGCGAACTGGTGCTCGCCGACAACACCGAACAGAACGACCTGATGGGCACCAGCCGTGCCAACGCGGCCAGCCTGTTCAACGTGCACGCCCGCCAGATCAAAGAACTCGAGGACACCCGGGGGCTCAGCCGCGAACTCGAGGCGCTGCCCAGCGACAAGGAGATCCGTAGGCGCACCGAGGTGGGGCTGGGCCTGACCTCGCCGGAGCTGGCCACCTTGATGGCTCATGTGAAGCTGGCGCTCAAGGAGCAGGTGCTGGCCACCGACCTGCCCGATCAGGACGTGTTCTCGTCCCGGTTGCCCTCCTACTTCCCGTCGCAGCTGCGTGAGCGGTTCGGCGCGGAGATCCGCACTCATCAACTGCGCCGCGAGATCGTGACCACCATGCTGGTCAACGACCTCGTCGACACGGCCGGTATCAGTTACGCCTATCGCATCTGTGAGGACGTCGGCGTGAACTACGTCGATGCGGTGCGCACCTGGGTGGCCACCGACGCGATCTTCGGGATCGGCGACGTGTTGCAGCAGATCCGCGCGGCCAGCGCCGAACACGGCCTGCCCGTGCACATCTCGGATCGGATGACGCTGGACCTGCGCCGGCTCGTCGATCGTGCGGGACGCTGGCTGCTGAACTACCGGCCGCAACCGCTGGCCGTCGGTGCGGAGATCAACCGGTTCGGGGCCAAGGTCAAGGCCATGACCCCGCGCATGCTCGACTGGCTGCGGGGCGACGACCGCGCGATCGTCACCAAGGAGGCCGACGAGTTCGCCGCGCACGGCGCGCCGAAGGAGTTGGCGCTGATGGTGTCGACCGGGCTGTACCAGTACAGCCTGCTGGACATCATCGACGTCGCCGACATCGTCGACCGCGATCCCGTCGAGGTCGCCGACACCTACTTCGCGCTGATGGACCATCTCGGCACCGACGGTCTGCTGACCGCGGTATCGGGTCTGTCTCGTGATGACCGTTGGCATTCGTTGGCCCGCTTGGCCATTCGCGACGACATCTACAGCTCGGTGCGGTTGCTCACCTTCGACGTGCTCGCCGTCGGTGAGCCCGACGAGACCGGTGAGGAGAAGATCGCCGAATGGCAGCACACCAACGAGTCGCGGCTGAAACGCGCGCGCCGCACGCTGACCGAGATCAACGCCGACGAGGTGCATGACCTCGCGACGCTGTCGGTGGCCGCGCGCCAGATCCGCAATATGACACGCACAAGCTGAACAGGAGTCAGCCGTTTGAGTAAGCCGGGTTTTGTCGCGCCCGTCCCGGTGCGCTGGTCCGATATCGACATGTACCAGCACGTCAACCACGCCACGATGGTGACCATCCTGGAAGAAGCGCGGGTGCCCTTCCTGGCGGACGCGTTCGGCCCCACCATCACCACCACCGGTCTGCTGATCGCCGAGGTCAAGGTGACCTACAAAGGGCAGTTGCGCCTCATCGACTCGCCCCTGCAGGTGACCATCTGGGTGAACCGGCTGCGCGCGGTCGACTTCACACTGGGCTACGAGGTGCGTTCGGTCAGCGCCGATCCCGACTCGCGGCCTGCCGTGATCGCCGAGAGCCAGTTGGCAGCCTTCGACATCGACGAGCAGAAGCTCGTTCGGCTCTCACCCGCCCACCGCGAATACCTCCAGAGGTGGTTGCGATAGTCGAACGCGGAGTCTGGCTTTCCGATGTGACCGACCGCGCCGACCTGGCGACCTTCACCGAGCGGGCGTTGCGGCTCGACGAAGCAGCGGTGGTCCGGTTCAAGGCGCGTCCCGACGGGTTGGTGACGGCGTGGGTGGCCACCGGTTTCGATGTGCTGGCCGGCCGCGTGGTGCGCGGCCGGATCAATCCCGACGACCTGTCGTGCGGCGCCGACGCGTTGGCGCGGGGGCTGCCGGCGATGGGTGACGACGGTTTCGTCGATACGGGTTTCGCCATGGACTCGGCGTGGCACGGTGCCTTACCGCCGAGCGCCGGGTTCGTCCACCTCGACGACGTTCCGGCCAGGGTGATGCTGGATCTCGCGCAGCGCGGGGTGGCCCTCGCCAAGGAGCATGGCAGCGCGCACGGACCACCGGCATCACTGCTGGAACAGGAAGTCGTCGAAGTCAGCGCGGGCGGTGAACGCGTTGGTATCCCCCTGCGGTGCGTGTTCGCGTTGACCGCCATGGGCTTCCTGTCGCAGTCGTCCTCGGCCGACGAGTTCGCCCCTGAATCGGTGGCCGCCGACGAATACGTCCGCGTGCGCATCCTGCCTGCGTGGTTGCGCATCGACGCCCGGTTCGGCTCGGTGTACCGCCGGCGTGGTGACCCGGCCCTGGTGCTGCGCTGAGGCCGCTGGGCGGCGCCAACCGCACAGTCATCACATAGCTGACGCATATCTTCGGCCCATCACCCTCACAATCGGAGCTCGTAGCGTGGTCGGGGTCCCGAAGTGAGGAGTGTTGCGTGCAGCCCCTGCATCCGACGTTGACATTGCTGGCTGCTGGCGACGGCGCTGACCCGCGGATGCACGGACTGTCCCTGCTGCACGGCTGGTTTCCCGTCGCGCTTCAGGTGGTTGCGGCGATCCTGCTGGTGGCCGCGGTCGGCATCCGTACCCGAAGGTGGTGGCTGGTCTGGCTGCCCGTGGCCGTCGCGGTCGGTGGCGCCGCGGCCCTGGTGGCCCACTGGTATGTCGACTCCGAAGGCCTGGCCGGTGACCCGGCGCCGCGCAGCCTGTGGATCTGGGTGGGCCTGAGCGGTGTTGCGCTCGTCGTCCTGCTGGTCGGATGGCGCGGTGCGCGCTGGTGGCGGCGCGGCGTGTCGATCCTGGCCGTCCCGATGTGTCTGTTGGGCACGGGTGTGGCCCTCAATCTGTGGGTGGGATACTTCCCGACGGTGCAGATCGCCTGGAGCAATCTGACCGCGGGCGATCTGCCCGATCAGACCGACATGGCGGCCGTGACGGCCATGCGGGACCAGGGTGCCGTGCCCGCTCACGGCGCCGTTGTCCCGGTCGACATACCCTCCGACAAATCGCATTTCAAGCACCGCACCGAGTACGTCTACCTGCCGCCGGCCTGGTTCGGCAGCGGCGGCGCCTCGCTCCCGACCGTGATGATGATCGCCGGCGAATTCAACACCACGTCGGACTGGCCGCGCACCGGCAACGCCATCGCCACCCTCGACACGTTCGCGGCGGCGCACGGCGGTTACGCGCCGGTGTTCGTGTTCGTCGACGCCGGCGGGTCGTTCAACAACGACACCGAATGCGTCGACGGGCCGCGCGGCAACGTCGCCAGTCACCTCACGCAGGATGTGGTGCCCTACATGGAGTCGACGTTCGGCGTGAGCGCACGCAGTGCCAACTGGGGCATCGTCGGCTGGTCGATGGGTGGTACGTGTGCCGTCGACCTCACCGTCATGCATCCGGACCTGTTCTCGGCATTCGTCGACATCGCCGGCGACCAGACTCCCAACGCGGGTACCAAGGAGCAGACCATAGCCCGGCTCTACGGCGGCAACGCCGACCTGTGGTCGACGTACGATCCGGCATCGGTGATGGCCCGGCACGGCCGCTACGACGGCGTGTCGGGGTGGTTCGCGGTCTCCTCCGACAAGCCGCCGACGGAGCAGGAGATGGCGAAGTATTCGCACGGCACCGGCACAGGCCTGGGGGGTCAGGATGCGATGGGCCGGCCCGGCGACGCGATGAAAGCGGCCACCGAGCTGTGTTCCGAGGGGCGGGCCGCAGGCATGGACTGCGCGGTGGTGCCCGAACCCGGCAAGCACACCTGGCCGTTCGCCACGAAGGTGTTCAGCGACTCGCTGCCGTGGCTGGCCGGCCGGCTCGGCACGCCGCAGGTCCCGCGGACACCCTTGCCCGCGGGCGTCGCGCTGCAGGGCGACGCGGCCGACCCGCCGGCAGGGCAGTGACAGCGCCAAGGGGTGCTACGGCGTGAGGATCGGCTGGAGTTCCAGTCCGTGGGCTGCCCGCGCCTCGACGACGACCTCGTCCACACCGCCGCGGTCGTGAATCGCCGTGTACGTCAACCACAACGCCACCCGGTGCACCGGCTCGCGTGGCAGCCGTTCGGCGACCGCGGCCGCCAACGCCAACGTCGACGATTTCGTCGAGTATTCCAGGACCAGGCACGGTGTGGTGTCGATCTGATCGAACGAGTCCAGTCCGTCGACCAGGTGACCGGACTTCAGGTCATCCATGGTGACGCGGATGGGGACCAGGTGGTTGACCCCTGAGTGTGATTGCGCCACCTGGGGTTTCGGCGTGCCGATCTCCCGCTGGTTGACGACGGTGAACAGGTCTTTGCGTGACCCGAGGTTCTTCAGCAGCAACGGCGTGACGGAAAGCCGTGGCCCCTCGTCGCGCGCGGCGACGCGCCGGCGGTGATCGTGGATGAGCTCGAGCGTGAGTTCGGCTGACACCGTGTCGAACTGGTCGTCACAGACCACGTCGGGCAGGTGCGTGCGGCGGTAGTCGGCGGGGGACTGTTTGAACCAGTTGACGTAGCTGCGCGTGAAGTACTTGGCGTCGGAGAATCCGCACTGGGCCGAGATCTCGAGCATGGTGGCGTCGGTGGTCAGCAGGAGCTTCTCGGCCCGCGCCACCCGGAAGTACCCGAGCAGATCTGTGAAGCTGACCGCCGCAACATCTTTGACCAGATGCGAGACATAGGATTTCGAATAGTGCTGGTCGGTCGCGATGGCGTCGAGCACATCTCGGCGGTCGGCCTGCAGCCACAACTGCTTCACGATGACGCGGAACTTGTCGCGTTGGGGGCGGGTGAGCGCCGCGCTGCGGTTGTAGTAGTCCTCGAGCGAATAGCCGTCACAGAGCAGCCGCATCAGTTCGCGCACCTGCCGGGCGGGCGCCGCGGCATCGGCGATGACGCCTTCGATCAGGTCGAGCACCATGCCGCGCAGCAGTGCTTCCTGACGGCGGTAGCGCGCGAGGTCGAACGATTCGCAGGCATAGACGATCCACTCGATCATCGGGTCGACATCGCGCAATGCCGCCAGGTCGATGTGCAGCACGGCGGTGACGTTGTCGGGGGAACCCGCCAGCAGATGCGGATCGCCGCGGTTGAGCACGGCGAAGTCCCCGACCTGCAGGTCGAAATCCTCACAACTGACCTTGACGTGCAGCCCACCTGCCAGGACGTAGACGATTTCCAGCGCGGCCGCGTGCGTGTGCAGGCGGCTGCGGCGGATCGTCTTGACCTCGCCCCGCACCGGCGTCGACGGCGCGAACTCCACGGCAGCTTCGAGCATCTCGGCGCCCAGCGTAACGGGCGCGTCCGGGCCTACCAGGCGAAGCGGCCGTCCTGCACGGTGAGTTTGCCGTCGCAGAATGTCAGGTGGATGTTGGCGGCGTCGTAGATGACGTCCGGGCTCGCGGTCGGGTCGGCCCGCAGCACCAGCAGGTCCGCGAGCTTGCCCGGCGCGACGGTGCCCAGCAGATGCGCCATTCCCACCGCTTCGGCGCCCACCGACGTCGCAGCCTTGATCGCCTCGGCCGGTGACATCCCGTACTGCACCATGGCGCGTAACTCGAGCGCGCTGTACTCGCCGTAGGTGGTCAACGGTTCGAACACGGTGTCGGAGCCCAGCGCGATCTTGACGCCTGCGGCACGTGCGGTGTTGAAGCTCTGCACCGCCCTGGCGCTGTAGCGGTCGCCGAACTCCTCGTCGTGGGCGTCATAGAGGTCGCGGTAGAGGAACGCGTCGGGCCGCGGTTTGGCGTGGGCGGCCTCGCCCACCGGCATGAAGTCGCGGTGCCAGTTGACGATCAACTGCAGCGTGGGCACCAGGATCGTGCCGCGCTGTGCCATCTTGGCGGCCAGCGCCTCGTCGATGTCCTCGCCGTGTTCGATGGTGTCGACGCCGGCGTCGACGGCCATGTCGATGGCGTCGCGGTTCTCCGCGTGACACATCACCAGCGTGCCGGTCTGACGGTGCGCCTCGTCGACGCAGGCCCGCAATTCGTCGAACGAGTAGTGCACGTCGGTATTGCGGTCATGCGGCCAGTTGTCGCCGCCGCTGGCGAAGATCTTCACGGCGTCGGCGCCTTCGCGCAGCACGAACCGCACCGCTTTGACGATCTCGTCGGGTCCGTCGGCGAGGAGGCCGAACACGCCGTGCTCGCTGACGTAGTCGGTGGTGAACTGGTGCAGGTCGGCGTGGCCGCCGGTGCGGGTCAGCCCGGGACCGCACGCGATCACCTTGGGGCCGGGCAGCTTCTGCTCGAAGAACAACCGCTTGAGGTACAGGCCGTTCCAGGACACATCGCGCACCGTGGTGAACCCGCGTTTGAGAATCTGTTGTGCCTCGTACACAGAACGCATGGCGCGCAACAGTTTCGGCTCGGCGATCACACCCATCTCCTGATCGGAGATGTCGGCCCGGCCCCCGGCGAGGTGCACGTGCGCGTCGATCAGGCCCGGCATGACGTAGTGGCCGGTGAGGTCCAGTTCCTGAATCCCCGGGTCGCTGCGATGTCTGGACATCGGGGTGACGGCGGTGATGCGGCCGCCCTGGACCACCACGGCATGGTCGGGCAGCACCGGGCCGCCAGTGCCGTCTACGACCGAAACCGACAGCAGGGCAAATGATTCGGCGATGTCGCGCATCAGCTGCTGGTGACCTCGGCGTACGCGGTGGTGTACTCCTTGACCTGCTCGTCGGTCAACGGCGGCCACTGCTTGACCTTGTCGAGGGTGCTTTGCGGCGGGTTGATCAGCGGGTTGGATGCGGCGCCGGGATCGATCTTGTTCAGGGCGTCTGTCATATCGCTCAGCACGGGGATGTAGCGGGTATACGCCACCAGCTTCGCGTAGTTGTCGCGGTCGTAGACGTAGTTGATCCACTCCTCGGCGGCCTTCTGGTTCTCCGCGGTGTACGGGATCACCATGCTCTGCAGGGTCATGGTGCCGCCGGCTTCGGGGATCACGAACTTCAGGTCGGGATTGTCGGCCTGCAGCTGTACCACGTCACCGGAATAGGCTTGCGCCACAGCCACATTGCCGGCCGCCAGGTCTTCGGCGTAATCGTTTCCGGTGAAGCGCCGGATCTGGCCCTTGTCTTTCTGTTCGCGAACCAGGTCCACCGCCCTGCCCACCGTTTCGCTGGTGGGGTTCACCGGTGTTGCGCCTTGGGCCAGCATGATCATCCCCAGGGCGTCTTGCGTGTCGGACAGCAATGTCACCTTGCCCCGAAGCGCGGGATCCCACAGGTCGTCGATCTTGGTGATGTCCCGCCCGGTGACCGCGCGGTTGTAGGCCAGGCCCACCATGCCCGACATGTACGGCGCGGTGACCTTACGGCCGGGGTCGATGCTGGCGTCGAGCAGCTGGGGCTGCAGATTCTTCTTGTTGGGCCAGCGGGATTCGCGGATCTCGTTGAGCCAGCCGAGCCGATTGAGCCGCGCGGCGATGGTCTCCGACGGGATCACCAGATCGCAGCCGATGTCCTGGCGACGCGACAATGGTTCCTTGTTCTTGGCGAACCACTCCTCGTCGTCGTTGTAGTCCTCCTTGTAGTCCACGGTGAGTCCGGTGGCCTTCTGGAAGTCGGCGACGAAACCCTCGGCGATGTACAGCGGCCAGTTCGACACCCGCAACACGCCGGTCGCCGGGGAGCCGTCGTCGGCGGCGGGGGTGGATGACCCGGTGTTGCCGTTGCCGCTGGAGCCGCAGGCCACCAGCAGGGACGGTGCCGTGATCAGGGCTGTGGCGGTGGCCGCACCGCCGACCAGGAAGCGTCGCCGCGATGTCCGGGCGGCGCCGAGCCGGGCAAGGTCGATATCGCTACGCATGCCAGAAGATCCTGGTCGGAGCCGAAGAGCCGGGACATGCCGCAGACGCTGACCCGACATGACAATCGCGCTGGCGTGGCTCAGAAGGGCGAGTTCACCATCGAATTCGCCGCCATCTCCAGGTAGTCCAGTAGCGCCTTGCGGTGCTCGTCGTCGAGGGTGTCGGCGTCGATCTCGGCGATCGCGGTGTGCATGCAGCGCAGCCAGGCGTCGCGTTCGATGAAGCCGATCCGGAACGGGTTGTGGCGCATCCGCAGGCGCGGGTGCCCACGCTGTTCGGAGTACGTCCGCGGCCCGCCCCAATACTGTTCGAGGAACATCCGCAGTCGGACCTCGGCGCCCGGCAGGTCGTCGTCGGGGTAGAGGGGACGCAGGATCTCGTCCTCGGCGACCTGCTCGTAGAACCGCGAGACGATCCTGTGGAACGTGTCGGCACCGCCGACCGCGTCGTAAAAGGACTGTTGCTGATCCATCGGCACCATTGTGGCTGATGCCGATGGCGGGGTCAGCCCGGGATACGGTCGAGCATCTTGTCGGCGATCAGACCGGCCCGGTCGGCGACCCGCTGGGAGAACACACCCATGTCGATCACCACGCTGCCCTTGGCTGCCATGATCCGGTACTGCGGCACCGACTGCCGGATGGTCAGCGTGTTGTGCACGCTGAGGCGATTGGGCGTGACGTCGGGAGTGCCCATGTCCCAGGACAGCGTGGTGCCGTTGCCTGCGGTGATGGTGAAGGTCTTCCCGGCACACGCGCGCCACTGGTCGGCGCTCTGCGCCACGAACCGCCGCGCCGCGGTCGGATCGGTGAACGACGCCGCGACCTGTTCCACCATGGTCGCGGTGCTGGAGTCGCCGTAGCTGGCCCGCTGGTAGCCCGTGGCACCGCTCTGGTCGAACACGGTGTTGATACCGGGGGCGACCACACCCGCGCACTCGGCCGGGTCACCGGTGGCGTCCTGCCCGCCGCCTGATCCTCCCGATCCGCCCGACGGCGCCGGCTCCAGCTCGGCGAGGTTGGGCGTGCCGAGAAGGTCCTTGACGTCGTCGACGCTCAGCAGCACCTTCGAGATGTCGATCGGGGCCGTACCGGGCGCCGCCGTTCCGGGGGCTGGGGCGATCACCTCCGAATCCGGGGCACGCGAGGAGGCGACCGTCGAATCGGGGTGGTCGCCCGCCGAGACCAATGCGACCACCAGCGCGCCGACGGCCAGCACGATGAACAGATACGACAGCGTGAGGCCGATCAGCGCGCGGTCGCGGCCACGCTCGAAGGTCCGGCGAATCTGCCCGAGCGCGACGTGCCCCAGCACCGCACCGACGGGTGCGAAGACGAAGGCGAACACCACCGAAAGGGTCGCCAGGGTGTTGGTCCGCGGTGGCGGGTAGGGCCCCGGCGGCGGGTACTGGCCGGGTGGCGGGTACTGGCCCGGCGGCGGATAACCCTGGGAGAATTGCGGTCCGTAAGGACCCGCGCCGTACTGGTTGTAGGGGTTGTTCGGTGGCGGGCCGTACGGATGTGGGGGCCCGGTCGGCCCGGGACCGTGGGGTCCCCAGGGGGTGGAATCGCCGTAAGTCATCACCTCCATTGAACCTGACGACAGGGGCCGGCGACCTTCTCGTGACGTCACGGCAACCACTCACGTCACGCAGTGTTCACGGGATTGACCTGCGAACACGGTCCTAAATGTCGTGCGATCGAACCCAATCCGTGGTGGACTGTCCGCGGAGGACGAATGGCGCAGCGCAAACACAACCGAGTCAACCGGGCTGGCCACCGCGCCGCGGCAACCTGTTCGGTCGCGGCGCCACTGCACAGCGTCGAAACCACCACAACCCTCACCCACGCGCCGCACGACGGCGGCTCGCTGTGGGGTCGTC
Source organism: uncultured Mycolicibacterium sp. (assembly GCA_945957405.1). Classification (GTDB taxonomy): domain Bacteria; phylum Actinomycetota; class Actinomycetes; order Mycobacteriales; family Mycobacteriaceae; genus Mycobacterium. Next base: position 22,054 of record CAMFLL010000035.1, read on the forward strand.
GCCGGGTGCTGCTGCTCAATTCCACCTACGAACCGTTGACCGCGCTGCCGATGCGGCGCGCGATCGTCATGCTGCTGTGCGGTAAGGCCGACGTGGTGCACGACGATCCGGCCGGGCCCGTCATCCATTCGGCCAGCAGGGCCATCGCCGTACCGTCGGTGATCAGGCTGCGCTCCTTTGTCCGGGTGCCCTACCGCGCCCGGATCCCGATGACGCGGGCCGCGCTCATGCACCGCGACCGCTACCGCTGCGCGTACTGCGGCGGCAAGGCCGACACCGTCGACCATGTGCTGCCGCGCAGCCGAGGCGGCGAGCACACGTGGGAGAACTGCGTCGCGTGCTGTTCGTCATGCAACCACCGCAAGGCCGACAAGTTGCTCTCCGAACTGGGCTGGACGCTGCGGATGGCGCCGGTGCCCCCGAAGGGTCAGCACTGGCGGCTGCTGTCGACCATCAAGGATCTCGATCCGGCGTGGATGCGGTACCTCGGCGAAGGCGCGGCGTGAAGCGCGACCTTGGCCCGACATGCGGGCCCGGGTGGGATAGGTTTAGCGCGTGAGTACTGCGCTTACCCATTCCCTGCTCGGGGGTGTACCGCTGCTCGTGTTCGCGGTGCTGGCCCTGCTGACCCTGAGCCGCAAGAGCCATCATCCGGCGGCCTACAAACTGCCTGACAAATGGACTCACGCACCGATCCTGTGGGCGGCCGTCGGCGAGAAGGTCGGAGACGCGGGACACGGGCACGGCTCTGACGATTTCACCGTGGGAGGTGGCGCAAGTGGCAAGTGGTGAGCATTCGACCGAACTCGTTCCGATCGATCCGGCCGAACTACCGCGTGGTTGGGCTGTGACCTCCAGCGGCCGGCTGTCCGGTGTCACCGAGCCCGGCTACCCCTCCGAGGATTATCCGTTCTCGATCAAGGACCGGGTCGCCCTCGATGACGCGCTGAAGTACGGCTCGCGCGCGTCGAAGGCACGCTTCGCCGTCTACATCGGCGATCTCGGTGCCGACACCGCGGCCGAGGCCCGCAGGATCCTGGGCCGGGTGCCCACCCCCAACGATGCGCTGCTGCTCGCGGTCTCCCCGGACCAGAAGGCCATCGAAGTCGTCTACGGCGCCGGGCTGCAGGGTCGTGGCGCCGAGTCCGCCGCCCCGTTGGGCGTCGCCGCTGCGGCGTCGTCGTTCAAGGAGGGCAATCTGATCGACGGCCTGGTCAGCGCGATCCGCGTGCTGTCGGCCGGCATCTCGCGCCCGTAGCCGTCATCGAGAAGCCACCTGTGCACACCCCGTCCTGGGGTTTCGTGTACACAGGTGGCTTTTCGGCGTTGGGGGTCTAGCCGGCGTCGAAGCCGCGGGCCCGCAGTGCGCGCTCGACGCCGGCGCGTCCTTCCACTACGAGGCGGCGCAGGGCGGGCGGGACCTCGGGGGAACTCAGGAAGGCATCCGCGGCGTCGAGCCCGGCCTGGCTGATATCCGACGACGGGTAGAGGCCGATGACGACGGTCTGGGCGACCTCGCTCGACCGGCGCTCCCACACCGCGGAGATCGCGTCGAAGTAGCGCTGCGTGAACGGCGCGAGCACCTCGGCCTGTCCTGGCGCGTTGATCCCGGCGATGATCGACCGCGCGGTGATGTTGGCCAGTGTGTCGTCCTCGACCACCTGTTGCCAGGCGGCCTCCTTGACGGCGGCCTGCGGTCGAGCGGCCGAGGCCGCGGCGGCGTTGCGCTTACCGGCGGCGGTGTTGTCCCGGGCGGCCTCGGCGTCGATGAACGGAGTGGCGGTGCCCTCGGCGTCGATGCGTCCGGCCGCGGCAAGTGCCGTGACGATGCGCCACCGCAGGTCGGTGTCGATCTGCAGACCGGCCAGCCCCTCTTGCGCGGGATCGTGATCCAGCAGGTCGGCGAGCAGCACCACATGCTGTGTCGAGAGCACCGACGTGCACAGTGCGTTGACGAACGCCAGCTGATGGTCGGACCCTGGCTCGGCCGCGCGGGCCAGCTCCACGAGCCGGTCGGCGAAGGCGGGCCAGCCCTGCGTGCGGGCCCACTGTGGTTCGGCGTAGGAGCCCAGCGCCGTCTGCGCCTGCAACAGCAGCCGCTGGGCCACGCCGACCTCGGTCTCGGCGTGGATGCCACCGGTCACCAACGTCACGAAGTCGCGGGCCTTGAGCTCGGCGTCACGGGTCATCTCCCAGGCCGCCGACCACGCCAGTGTGCGGGGCAGCGGATCGGCGATGTCGGCGATGCGGGCCAGGGCGGTGCGCAGCGACTCCGGATCGAGTCGCAGTGAGCAGTAGGTGAGGTCGTCGTCGTTGACGATGATCAGCTTGCCACGCGAAACTCCTTGCAGCCCAGGTACATCAGTGCGCTCACCCTCGATGTCGAGCTCCTCGCGGCGGACGCGGACCAGCTTGCCCGATTCGTCCTCGTCGTAGATGCCGACGGCCAGGCGATGCACGCGGGTCTCGCCGGCACCTGGCGCCGCGCCGCTCTGCTCGATGGCGAAGCGGGTGAAGTTGCCGAACGCGTCGAGGTCGAAGTCGGCGCGCAGCGTGTTCAGCCCGGTGGTCTTGAGCCACTGCCTGCCCCAGTGTGACAGATCGCGTCCCGACGACTTCTCCAGCGCCCCAAGGAGATCGGAGAAGGTGGCGTTGGCGAACGCGTGGCCGCGGAAGTAGTCGCGCAGGCCCGCCAGGAACGCCTCTTTGCCGACGTAGGCCACCAGTTGCTTGAGCACGCTGGCGCCCTTGGCGTAGGTGATGCCGTCGAAGTTGACCTCGACGGCGGCCAGGTCAGGGATCTCTGCCGCGACAGGATGGGTCGACGGCAGCTGATCTTGCCGGTAGGCCCAGGATTTCTCGACATTGGCGAACGTCGTCCAGGCCTGGTTGTACTCGGTGGCCTCGGCCTGGCACAGCACCGATGCGAACGTCGCGAACGATTCGTTGAGCCACAGGTCGTCCCACCAGGTCATGGTGACCAGGTCGCCGAACCACATGTGCGCCATCTCGTGTAGCACCGTCTCGGCGCGCCGTTCGTACGAGTAGCGGGTGACCTTGCTGCGGAACACGTAGTCCTCGAGGAATGTGACCGCGCCGGCGTTCTCCATGGCGCCGGCGTTGAACTCGGGCACGAACAGCTGGTCGTACTTGCCGAAGGCGTACGGGGTGCCGAAGTTGTTGTGGTAGAAGCCGAATCCCTGCTTGGTCTCGGTGAACAACCGCTCGGCATCCATGAACTCCGACAGCGAGGCCCGGCAGAAGATGCCGAGCGGGATCTCGCCGTGCTCATCGGTGTAGGCGTCGCGCCAGACGGCGTACGGCCCGGCGATCATCGCGACGAGGTAGGTGCTCATCCGAGGCGTGGTGGCGAACGTGTGGACGGTGACGTCACCGTCGCGTTCGGCCGACGCGGTGGCGCCGTTGGAGATGACCTCCCAGTGCGCGGGCGCGGTGACGCTGATGTCGAAGGCGGCCTTGAGGTCGGGCTGATCGAAGCAGGCGAACATCCGCTTGGCGTCAGCGGTTTCGAACTGTGAGTAGAGGTACACCTCGCTGTCGACGGGATCGACGAAGCGGTGCAGTCCCTCGCCGGTGTTGGAGTAGCTGCAGTCGGCGTCGATGACGGCGACATTGTGTTGGGCAAGACCCCGCAGCGGGATGCCGGTGGCCTCGTCGTAGCCCGACACGTCGATGTCGTGCCCGTTGAGCTGGGCGCTGTGGATCTTGTCGGCCGCGATGTCGAGGTAGGTGTCGGCGCCGGGTGTCGCGTCGAACTCCACCGTGGTCACCGAGCGGAAGGTGCGTTCACCCGGTTTGCCGTCACCGTCGGTGAGGTCGAGGACGATGCGGTAGCTGTCGACGGTCACCAGGCCCGCGCGCTCGGCGGCCTGGTCCTGGGTCAGATTGGGAAGTGCCACGCCCGACAACACTAATCGTCGCGACGACCTCGCGTCCGGTGGTACTGACCGCTACAGCCCGGGGATACCGAACCCGCTCAGACCCGACAGGGCACTGCCGCCCGTCAGTCCGGTCAAGCCCCCAAGCTGGTTCAGCGTTCCCAGTTGGTTCAGTACAGAGCCATCACCGATCGAGGACACCATCGACGGGCAGTACATCTGGATGGCGATGCCGGCGAAGAACGCGGCCATCTCGGGGGAGACGCCGTTGTTGCGCACCTTGGTGACCGCCGAGGCGAAATTCTTGCCCGGCTCGACCAGCATCGGGCAGATCGACTGGCCCAACGCGAGAGTGTCCGTGGGATTGTCGACGCCGATCCCGACGCTGGACAGTTGCCTCAGGAAGTCGCCGTTGGTGTCGGCCTGGGCGGGCGCCGCCGACACCAGTGGAAGAGCGACCAGCGCCGCTGAGAAGGCCAGGGCGCCAAGGCGAGGGTGCGGCATGAGTAGCTCCTGAATGTCGGGGAGAGCATCACGCCCTCTAATCACTCAGGTAACAATCGATGACACAGGTAACTTTAGTAACACGATTTGGTCAAGGTTGGCTCCCTATGCGTTTCCTTTGGGCGCATTTTCAGGTGCGTGTGTTCAGCCCGCGGGGGGAACATCACCGGGGGGTGGCGAGTTGTGCTGTACGAGATTGTGCCCATCGACCGAGAGGAATGCCGTAATGGCCGAGAAGTCCCGCGCCGATTTCTGGTTCGACCCGTTGTGCCCATGGTGCTGGATCACCTCCCGGTGGATCCTCGAGGTCGAAAAGGTCCGCGACATCGAGGTGAACTTCCACGTCATGAGCCTGGCGGTGCTCAACGAAGGGCGTGACCTGCCCGAGGAGTACCAGGAGATGATGAAGCGGGCATGGGCGCCGGTGCGGGTGGCCATCGCCGCCGAGCACGCCAAGGGACCCCAGATCCTCGCCCCGCTGTACACCGCGATGGGCACCCGGATCCACAACAAGGGTTACCGGGAATTCGACCCCGACTTCACCAAGGTCATCGCCGAATCCCTCGACGAGGTCGGATTGCCTGCGGAACTCGCCGAGGCGGCCACGTCCGAGAAATTCGACGAGGCGCTGCGCAAGAGCCACCACGAGGGCATGGACGCCGTCGGCGACGACGTCGGTACGCCGACCATCCACGTCAACGGCGTGGCGTTCTTCGGGCCGGTGCTGTCACGCATCCCGCGCGGCGAAGAGGCGGGCAAGCTGTGGGACGCGTCGGTGATCTTCGCGTCGTACCCGCACTTCTGGGAACTCAAGCGCTCGCGCACCGAGGCCCCTGAATTCGACTGATGCGCCCGCTCCCTCACAGCGAACACACAGTTACGAGAGATTGAACGATTCCGGTTGCGGGTGAGCCCCGCGCAGGCGACAGTACGTCGCATGACAGCGGCTGAACCCAGCACGGACGGCACTTATCGGGACCGCATCGTGGCGGTCGAGCCCGGCGGTAACGAGTACATCGCCGAGGCCGACCGCCACGGTCGGCCCGGCCACTTGTTCTGGACGTGGACATCGCCGAACCTGGAGTTCGCGACGATCTTCGTCGGTGTGCTCGCCGTCGCGGTCTACGGCATGACGTTCTGGCAGGCGGTGGCCGGTATCGCGGTGGGCACGGGGCTCGGCGCCATCGCGCACTACTTCCTGTCGGCCAGGGGCCCGCTGCACGGCGTTCCGCAGATGGTGTTGGGCCGCTTGCCCTTCGGCTTCAAGGGCAACGCCGTGCCCGCGGTGCTGATGTCGGTGACGGCCGGCGTCGGGTGGTTCGCCACCAACAGCGTCAGCGGCGCGTTCGCGCTCTCGACGCTGTTCCACATCGGGCCGTTGCTGGCGCTGGTGATCATCGTGCTGATCCAGACCGGGCTGGCCTTCTTCGGTCACAACCTGGTGCAGGCCTTCGAACGCTGGGCGGGCCCGGTGCTGGCCGTCATCTTCCTCATCACGTCCGTGGTGGTCCTGACCAAGTCACATGTCGACGCCCCCGCCGTGGAAGGCGGTGTCGGGGGGATGGGCGGATTCCTGCTGACGGTCGGAACGGCGTTCGGCTACGCGGCGGGCTGGACGCCGTATGCCGCGGACTACACCCGCTACCTGCCTGCCACCGTCGACACCAGGCGCACGGGCTTCTTCGCCGCCGCCGGCTTGTTCGTCTCGTGCGTGTTCCTCGAGGTCGTCGGCGCCGCATCGGTGACCATCGGCCCCGCGATCTCCGAGAACCCCACCGAGGCGTTCACCGCAGAACTGGGTTCCTGGCTGGCCAAGCTGACGCTGTTGGCCATCGCGATCGGAGCCATCGCGGCCAACGCGATCAATGTGTATTCCGGCGCAATGGCTTTCGTCACCATCGGCGTGAAGCTGCCGCATCACGTCGCCCGCGCGTTGGTGACGGTGTTCTTCGGGGTGGCCGGTTTCCTCATCGCGTGGTGGGCGCTGGCCGACGCCGCGGCCAGCTACGAAGCCTTCCTGCTGATCATCGCCTACTGGATCGGGCCGTGGCTGGGGGTGGTGTTCGCCGACCAGTACCTGCGTCGCGGCCAGGATGTGTCCGGTTTCCTCTACGACCGGTCGTATGCCAATTGGCCCGGACTGCTGTCGTTCGCCATCGGCCTGGTGGTGTCGGTGCTGCTGTTCTGCAATCAGGTGAAGTTCTCCGGTTACGTCGTGCGTGCTGTCCCCGACCTCGGCGACATCACCTTCTTCGTCGGCTTCGTGTTGGCCGGGATCAGTTACCTGGCGCTGTGCCGGTCGAAGATCGACAGCGAGCGTGCGCTGGTATGACACCGGAGGAGATGCTCGACGTCGCCGTCGGCGAAGCGCGAAAAGGTCTGGCCGAGGGCGGTATTCCGATCGGGGCCGCATTGTTCTCCGCCGACGGTGTGCTGTTGGGCAGCGGGCACAACCGTCGCGTGCAGAACGATGATCCGTCGGTGCACGGCGAGACCGACGCGTTCCGCAATGCGGGTCGCCAGCGCGACTACCGCTCGACGATCATGGTCACCACGCTGTCGCCGTGCTGGTACTGCAGCGGGCTGGTGCGCCAGTTCAACATCGGCGCCGTCGTCATCGGCGAGAGCCGCACCTTCACCGGGGGCCACGACTGGTTGGCCGAGCACGGTGTGGCGATTACGCTGCTCGATGACCAGCGTTGTGTCGCGATGATGGAAGAGTTCATCGCCGCGAACCCGGCGCTCTGGAACGAGGATATCGGGGTTAGCGAATGACTGCCATTGCGACAGTGGACATTTCACGGTGGTATGCCGGCGGCGCCGCCGCCGATGCGGTGGCCGCCGAGGTGGACGAGGGCTTGCGGCGGGCCGGCTTCATCGTGGTCACGGGCCACGGTGTGGACCCCGACCTGGCGGCGCGGGTTCGTGCGGCCAGCCGCGAGTTCTTTGCACTGCCCGACGACGTCAAACAGCGCTATTCGGTGCGGGTCGGCGGACACGGCTGGATCGGACCCGGGGCCGAGGCCAATGCCTACGCCGAGGGCACCGAGACCCCGCCCGACCTCAAGGAGAGTTACAGCCTGGGCGCCGAGACCGCCACCGGGGACGCGGAAGTCGACCGGATCTGGTTCGCGCCCAACGTCTGGCCCGCCGAGGTGCCGCACCTGCAGGCCCTCGTCGAGGAGTACACCGCGGTGATGCGCAAGGTGTCCGACGACCTGCTGGCGTTGTTCGCCCATGCGCTACGGCTGCCGTCCAACCCGTTCGCGGCACTGGCCGACCACCCGACCTGGACCATGAACATCAACCACTACCCACCCGTCAGCGTGGTGGGGGAGCCCGAGCCCGGTCAGTTCCGGATCGGGCCGCACACCGACTTCGGCACCGTGACGGTGCTCGACCGCGAACCGGGCGCCGGCGGGCTGCAGGTGTACTCCGAGGCCGAGGGCTGGGAGGACGCCCCGTGGGAGCCGGGGGCGCTCACGGTCAATATCGGTGACCTGCTGGAGTATTGGAGCGGGCGGCGGTGGCCGTCGGGCCGCCACCGGGTCCTGCCGCCCCAGCCGCACGCCCCCGAGGAGGACCTGGTCTCGCTGATCTACTTCTACGAGGCCAACCACGACGCTCTGGTGACGCCGCTGGAGCCACCGATCGGCAAGGTGTCGGGCCTGGAACCGGTGACGTCATCGGCCTTCATCAAGGAACGCCTCGACGCCATCACCGTGGGGTAGTACGGCACTGGGCACCGCGTCGAGATCGGCGAGTTGCTCGGCGCTCAACGTGACGTCGCCCGCGGCCAGGTTCTCTTCGAGATGTTCGACGGAGCCCGTACCGGGGATCAACAGCGTGTTCGGCGCGTGCGCCAGCAGCCACGCCAATCCGACCTGTGCGCCGGTGACGCCGAGATCGGCGGCGACGCGTTGCACCACCGGGTTGTCGGCGACCTTCGGGAAGCCGGGGAAGGCCGAGCCCAGCGGGAAGAACGGGGCCCACGCGATGTCCTGGTCGGTGCACAGCGCCAACTCGTCTTCGCGTTGGCGGTCCAGCAGGCTGTAGGCGTTCTGCACGCACACGATTCCCGCGGGCAGGGCGCGTCGCAGGGTGTCGAGGTCGATGTTGCTGATCCCGATCGCGCCGATCTTGCCCTGGTCGCGTAGTGCGGTCATCTCGGCGAGCTGGTGATCGAGATTGACGATCTGGTCCCCCTGCGCCAGCAGCCCCGGTCCGATATCGGCGCGGCGCAGGTTGACCACCGGGATGCGGTCGAGGCCCAGCTGGGACAGATCCCGCTCGACGGCGGCCCGCAGATCGGCGGGGCGCTGCGCCAGCGCGAGGTGCACGGGTCCGGTGGCGGGTCTGGCGCCGACCTTGCTGACGATGACGAGGTCGTCCGAGTACGGCGACAGCGCCTGCCGGATCCGGCGGTTGACCTCGCCGTCGTCGTAGAACGACGCGGTATCGATGTGGTTGACCCCGCACTCGACGGCGCGGCGCAACACCGCCAGCGCACGCTCGACCGGCAGACCGGCGCCCAATCCCATGGCGCCGTAGCCGACGCGGGCCACCTGGTGTGCACCGATTCGCCCCAGTCCGCCGGGGTGGCGTTGTTCGGTCATCACTGCTCCTGTCGGGCATAATCAATAGATGCGGAGGTGCCTCCGCTTAGTCGAACGTAGCAGAAACGGAGGTGCCTCCGCTATGGCGGAACGCATTCGCGCCGATGCGCAGCGCAATCGTGCACGCCTGTTGGAGGAAGCGGCCCGAGCGTTTGCGGTCGCCGACGGGCCGGTGTCGCTGGAAGCCATCGCGCGCGATGCGGGTGTCGGGATCGGGACCCTGTACCGACACTTCCCGAATCGGGAGGCGCTGACCGAGGCCGTCTATCGCGCCGAGCTCGCCGAGGTGTCGGCCAGCGCAGCCGACCTGCTGACGTGTCAGCCGCCGGTCAAGGCCCTCCGATTATGGATGGACCGCTACGCCGCATTCGTCGCGGCCAAACGCGGGATGGCCGAGTCGCTGCGCGCCGTATTGGCTTCGGGCGCAATGGAAGTCAGCGAGACGCGAGTCAGCATCGTCGGTGCGGTGGACCTGATGTTGCTGGCCGGCGCCCGCGACGGCAGCCTGCGTGACGATGTCCGTGCCGACGACGTCGTGTCCAGTCTGCTCGGCATCTTCCTGGCCAGCCAGTCGGTGGACCAGGCGCAGCGCCTGCTCGACCTGCTCACCGATGGCCTCGTCGTGAAAGGTTGACCGGTTAGGGTTACGCCATGCGCGTCTACCTCGGCTCGGACCATGCCGGATACGAACTCAAACAAGCGATCATCGAGCACCTCAACAGCGCCGGTCACGAGCCGATCGACTGCGGTGCGTACACCTACGACGCCGAGGACGATTATCCGGCGTTCTGCATCGCCGCGGCCGTCAAGACCGTGGCCGATCCCGACAGCCTCGGCATCGTGATCGGCGGGTCCGGCAACGGCGAGCAGATCGCGGCCAACAAGGTGCCGGGCGCGCGCTGCGCGCTGGCATGGAGCACCGAAACCGCTTCGCTGGCACGCGAACACAACAATGCCCAGCTGATCGGCATCGGCGGCCGGATGCACACCACCGAGGAGGCGCTGGCCATCGTCGACGCGTTCCTCACCACCAAGTGGTCCGAAGCGCCACGCCACCAACGGCGCATCAACATCCTGGCCGACTACGAGCGCACGCACGAGCCGCCCACGGTTCCCGGCGCGCCGCAGTGACGGCCGCCTAGTGCCCGAGGGTCACACCCTGCACCGACTGGCCCGCCAGCATCAACGGCGGTACGGGCGCGCGCCGGTGCGCGTCGGCAGCCCGCAGGGGCGTTTCACCGACGGCGCAGCCCTGGTCGACGGTCACGTCCTGCGCAAGGCGACCGCATGGGGCAAGCATCTGTTCCACCACTACGAGGGCGCCCGGGTGGTGCATGTGCACCTCGGGTTGTACGGCTCGTTCGGTGAATTCCAGACCGCCGACATCCCCGACCCGGTGGGCCAGGTGCGGATGCGGATGATCGGCGCCGAGTACGGCACCGATCTGCGCGGCCCCACCGTCTGCGAGGTGATCGCCGAAGCCGAGATCGGCGACGTGGTGGCCAAACTCGGGCCCGACCCGTTACGGCCCGACGCGGATCCGGCGCGGGCCTGGACCCGGATAACGAAGTCGCGCCGCCCCATCGGCGCACTGCTGATGGACCAGGGCGTGCTCGCCGGCGTCGGCAACGTCTACCGCAGCGAACTGCTCTACCGGCACCGGATCGACCCGTTCCGGCCGGGCACCGCGATCACCGAAGCCGAGTTCACGGCGATGTGGACCGACCTGGTTGCGCTCATGAAGATCGGTGTCCGGCGCGGCAAGATCGTCGTCGTGCTGCCCGAGCATGATCACGGCGCGCCGTCCTACCGGGAGGGCCGGCCCCGCACCTACGTGTACCGCCGTGCCGGTGAGCCCTGCCGGGTGTGCGCAACGCCGGTGCGCACGGTCGAACTCGAGGGTCGCAACCTCTTCTGGTGCCCCACCTGTCAGGCGGTGTGAGACTGTCGGGCTGAAATGCCCGGCGTTTGACGGGACAATCTCTCAGGTGGAACTGATCCTCGTCGTCGTCGGCGCCATCGTGGTCACGGCAATCGCGCATCGAAGGGGGTTGGAACCCGCCCTGATCATCGTGGTGGTCGGCATCGCCGTGTCGTTCCTGCCCGGCTTCGAGGCGCCCGAACTGGACTCACACATCCTGCTGACCGTGGTGCTCCCGCCACTGCTGTACTCGGCAGCGCTGGACTTCTCGTTCCCGACCTTCCTGCGCAACATCCGCCCGATCCTCGGCCTCGGTATCGGCCTGGTGGTGGTCAGTGCGTTCGCCGTGGCGCTCGTGTCGTCCTGGGCCGTGGTAGTGCCGCTGACGTTCGGTACGGCCCTGGTGCTGGGGGCCATCGTGGCTCCGCCGGACGCCGTGACCGCCGTTGCGGTGGGACGCAAACTCGGCCTGCCGAAACGTGTGATGGCGATCCTCACCGGCGAGAGCCTGATCAATGACGCCGCGGCATTGACCCTGTTCTCGATCGCGGTCGCGCAGGTGGCGGGTTCCCACACGTTCATCGAGAATCCGGTCCTGTTGTTCGGCTACAGCGCGATCCTGGGCCCGGTGGTCGGTGCCGCGCTGGGCTACGTGACGTTGTGGATCCGCCGCCGACTGGCCAACCCGGGGCTCGAGACCATTCAGGGCCTGGTGGTGCCGTTCGCGGCATTCATCGCGGCCGAGGAACTGCATGCCTCCGGTGTCCTCGCGGTGGTGGTCGCCGGGTTCATGGTCGGCAACGGCGCGCTGGATGCCGGGTACCAGACCCGGCTGCAGGAACGCTACGTCTGGAATTCGGTCGACGTGCTGCTGGAGGCGTTCGTGTTCGCCTACATCGGGCTGCATCTGCGGTTCGTGCTCGAGGATCTGCGCGAGGCCCACGAATCGCTGAGTCAGGTCGCCATCGCGTCGTTGATCGTGCTGCTGATCGTCTTGGTGATCCGACCGGCGTCGGTGTTCCTGATGTTCGGCCGGGGTGTGCTGTCCCGAAAGGTCGAGCAGCGCTTCGGTGTGCCCATACCCGAGAACGGGGGACGTGGCGCACTCGGCACCCGCAGGCGGGTGAAACCACCCGCAAGGTGGCGCACGATGGTCGATCGCCGGTCGCTGACCTGGCAGGAGAACGTCGTGGTGTCGTGGACCGGGATGCGTGGCGTGGTGACCCTGGCGGCCGCGGCCGCGATCCCGGTCACCACCGTCGACGGCGCACCCTTCCCGGAGCGGGCCACGATCCAGGCCATCGCGTTCGTGGTCAGCGTCGGCACGCTGCTGTTGCAGGGATGGACGCTGCCGTTCCTGATCCGGCGCCTCGAGCTGTCCCGGTTCTCCGACGACCACACCGCCGACCGCAACGAGGAACTCAAAGCCGAACAGGTGGTACACGACGTCGCCGAGGAGGTGATCGGACAGTTCCGGGCGAACCCGCCCGTCGACATGAACCCGCGGGTGCTCGAAGAGATCGGCAGCATCATCGCCCGGCACTCCCAGGACGCCGACGAAATGCCCGATCCGGAGGCTCACACCAAACGGTCAGAGGTCTTCGCGGCCCTGTACCTGTCTCTTATACACATCTCCGAGCCCACGAGACTAAGGCGAATCTCG